>CAIUQW010000191.1 GCA_903901395.1 uncultured Chlorobiales bacterium
ATGTCCTCCTCGTTGTTGACCGTCCTGCTGACTTCGGCAAGAAGGCTGATGCTGCTCTGTTCCTGTTCCTGCGCTATGAGCATGAATTCGATTCGATGGTTAAGCGTGTTTGAGGGAATGTTGTTCGCGGATCGCGTCGATCTCCTCCGCCCGGAGCGCTCGCTTGAGACGATCGGAGTGGCTGCGGATCAGGTCGAGCAGCTCGCGGGCCTCCTCTTTGGAGACCTCGACGCCTCGCCGTTTGAAATGGGCGATGACCGCCGCCGTACCGGAGTGCTTGCCGATGACCATCTCGAAGTCGTTCCGCCCGACCTGCGACGGCAGAAACGGCTGGTAGGAGAGCGGATTCTGCAAGAGCGCGGCGCAATGAATGCCCGATTCGTGCTGGAAAGCGGAGCGCCCGACCACCGGCTTCTGCGCCTGAATGTCGCGCCCGGCCGCCGAGGCCACGGCGTCGCACAGACGCGAAAGCGTTGTCGTGTCGAGATGCGTCTCGAAGCCGCCGGAGAGGGTGAGCGCCATCGCCAGCTCTTCGAGCGCCGCGTTGCCCGCGCGTTCGCCGAGGCCTGTCACCGACACGCTGACCGCTTCGAACCCCGCATTCAGCGCCGTAAAAGCATTGGCGGTGGCCATGCCGAGATCGTTGTGCGCGTGAAATTCGAGTGGCAGGCGCGAGACCCGGCGCAACGCCGAGCCGAGCGCCATCACCGACACCGGCGTGGCGATGCCCACCGTATCGGCGATCCTGAGCCGCTCCGCTCCGGCAGCTTCGGCGTCGAGCATAAAGCGTTGCAGGAAATCGACGCCGCTTCTCGTGGCGTCCTGCCCGCCGACGCTGACGAAATCGAAAAGCTCGCGGGCACGCGATACCAGCGCGTGGAGCTGCTCCTGAATCCAACCTGGCTCCTTGCGCATCAGCTCCAGATAGAGCCGCGAGGCCGGAAAGCTGATGTGCACCGCTCCGGTGCCGCACGCCGCGGCCAGCTCGATGTCCGCCATGCTGGCCCGCGCCCACGAAGTCAGGCGCACCGGCAGATTCATGGCGACAATCTCACGAATCACGTCGCGTTCCGCCTGGCTGATGGCCGGATAGCCCACCTCGATCTCATCGACGCCGGTTTCGGCGAGCAGCACCGCAATGCTCTTTTTTTCGCGAGGACTGAAGACCACGCCCGGCGCCTGCTCCCCATCCCGGAGGGTCGTATCGATGATCCACGGCCTGCAGATCGTCTCGGGAGTGGATTTGGGCGGAATCAGCATCTGTGTCGTTTTTTCTGGCGTTTCGAGCGTTTCCGCTCTCTTGATTAAGGTGAATATAAAACAATTCCTAAAAATATTAGGAAAATAATGGCAATTCAGGTCGAAAAGCAGACAAAATTGTAAGTATACCGATGGCATTGACTGGCAGGATGTGGAGATGGCGCAAGGTTGGGTGCGAGTGGCGGCTTGCTGGCTTGCGTGCCACCGTATCGTGAAAGGAGTGCGGAAGGCGTCAGGCGTTCAGCGAAGCGACGTACGGCAACTCGCGGTACTTTCCGGCTGCATCGAGACCGTAACCCACGACATAGACATCCGGTATGGTGAAACCGGTGTAGTCGGCGCTGACGGGCGTGGTGCGAGCCGACGGCTTGTCGAGCAGCGTGCAGACGCGCAGCGACGTGGGATTGTGCCCGCGCAGCTCGTCGAGGATGCGGGTGACGGTCAGCCCGGTATCGAGAATATCCTCGACCAGCAGCACATGCTTGCCCTCGACATGCGGATCGTGATGATGATCGAGCATCACCTTGCCGGTGGTGGCGCGGTGCATGCCGTAGCTCGAAGCGCGGATGAACTCGATGCGGCACGGAATGGCGAGGTGGCGCGCCAGGTCTGCCGTAAAGATAAATGCGCCTTTCAGTACGCACATCACGGTCAGTTCGTCGATGCCTGCCAGGTCGCGCGATATTTCCGCGCCCATTTCGGCCACCCGCGCCGCAATCTTCTCCGCCGGAATCAGCTCCATAAGTCCTTCTGTAGTCATAAAGCATTTCATGGTTTGGTTGTCATTTCGCCAAAGAATATAATTCATCAAAGCACTTAGCCATTCCGCTAATGTAACTCAAGAGGGAAATCAGATGAACTTCGACAAACTCGATGCCCTTAAGCAACGACTCGACGGGTTCAGGCCGCTGAGTCCTGAGACGGTTCGCAATCTGCACGACGATCTCGTCGTTCGGTGGACATACAACTCCAACGCCATCGAGGGCAATACGCTGACTTTGAAGGAAACGAAGGTCGCGCTCGAAGGAATCACCATTGGCGGAAAAACCATGCGCGAGCATTTCGAGGCGATCAATCACCGGGAGGCGATTCTGTTTGTCGAAGATTTGGTCGGGAAAAACGAGCCTTTGAGCGAGTGGCAGATCAACTCGCTGCATCAGCTCTTGCTTAAAAACATCGATGACCGGAATGCCGGGCGATACCGGACGCAGAATGTCATGATTTCCGGCGCGGAACATCGCCCGACGGATTGGCTGAACGTACCGCAGGAGATGGAGGCATTTGTCCGGCAGTGCGCCATCGACCGGCAACGCCTGCACCCGGTCGAATATGCCGCGAGGGTTCATGCGGATTTCGTGAAAATCCATCCTTTCGTCGATGGCAACGGACGAACCGCGCGGCTCTTGAACAACCTCGAACTGATGAAAGCCGGATTTCCCCCGGCAGTGCTCCCCGTAGAAGAGCGCCTGCGCTACTACGAAGCGCTGGATCGAGCGCATTGCAATGGCGATTACGAACCGTTCGTCACGTTGATGGCTGAAGCGCTCGAAAAGGCTTTCGAGCCGTATTGGTATGTGTTGGGGGTGGGGAAGAAGTGGTAATTTTTTTATATAAAATAATAATACAATGATTTCGCGGATCGAACGACACTTAGAAAAGAATATTATAGCTGTGCTTGTTGTTCTTTTTATTGTTTCTTTGATTTCATATTTGGTGGCTGTGTTATTTTATGTCTGGGCATTTCGTACGGAGTCAATCTCCGGAAGTTCTTCTGATTGGAGCGCGTTTGGTGATTATATTGGTGGAGTGCTTAATCCGTTTTTTGCTTTTCTGGCATTGATAACTCTTATCATGACTTTTCATCTTCAATGGCGACAAGCTAAAGAATCCAAAAAAGATGCTGAACGTACAAGTGTTGAGGGTAGGTTTTTTAAGACGGTCGGCTTGCATCATAGCATTGTTAGCGATTTAAAGATTTATAAAGAAAGCGGTGATGTTTTGGCTAGTGGTCGCGACTGCTTTAGGATAATTTATTCAAGATTATTTGATTCGTTTCAATTATTATTCCCTGATCCGAAATTGCAGCAAAGGATGAAAATGTTTGCTCAGAGGTGGGGCGAAGTATATGAAAGCTATTTTTCTTGTTTAGATCATTATTTCAGGAATCTGTATTATGTCTTGAGGTACGTCGATGGTTTGAATGATGATATAAGAGATGAGTATGTCAAAATTGTGAGGGCACAGCTTTCTGCGTATGAGATTGTTTTGTTGTTTTGTTTCTCATTGTCTGATATTGGGACGGACTTTAAGGCGATTATTGAAAAGTATGCTTTATTTCAAGATATTCCCAAGAAAGAGTTGAACTTGTTGAATGATTATCTTTGTTTGTATAGTATTGAGGCTTATGGTGATTTGCCTCATAAATATCCGAAGATTGATTTCAAACAAAGAATAGATGCCGATGAGTATCTTGCGGAAAAATTCAATAAAGCATGGGAAGAAAAATTGTGAGCCTGCGGCTCAATTTCCCGAGCAGGTGCTCGGCATTCCCGGGGTTTTGTCTGTCACGTCCTTATCATCCATCATGTCCATACCGTTCCCTCCGTCCACCTCCCCCCGATTTTTCAGGAACGTAACGACATCCGCGCGGGGTTGGTGTCAGTGGCGTTTATCTTGTTATGAGCTGATGGGTGGGCGGCGGCGTTAGCTGTCCATCGATGATAATTTTCGGGAGGGTGTGCTATGAAGCCTGTGATTACGATTCTGGCGGTCAATACCGGGTCGTCGAGTATCAAGTTTTCGCTGTACGAGAGCGGGGAGAATGAAGAGTTGCTCTTTTCGGGGGCGCTGACGCGGATCGGGCTGAAGGATGGGCACTTTTCGGTGGTCGATCCCGAGGGGCGGTTCATCGATTGCGAGCGGGTTGACGCGCCCGACCATCCGGCGGCGTGCCGGTACGTCTTTTCGTGGCTCCGGCAGCACGGCCCCGGAATGCCCGACGCGGTGGGGCATCGGGTGGTGCATGGCGGGCCTCGCCACACCGCGCCCGAACAGGTCACGCCCGCGCTGCTCGACTCCATCGCCGAACTCGTTCCTTACGCGCCCGAACATCTTCCGCAGGCGCTGAACGCCATCCGCTACGTAGCATCCGAGCTGCCCGGCATCTTCCAGGTCGCCTGTTTCGACACCGCCTTCCACAGCACCATGCCGCCCGTGGCGAAGCTCTGCCCGATCCCGGCGGAGTTCCGGCGCGAAGGAGTGCAGCGCTACGGCTTTCACGGTCTTTCTTACCAGTATATTCTTAGTGAGTTGCAAGCCGAGGGTGAACCGCTGGCCCGCAAGGGGCGGGTCATCCTTGCGCATCTCGGCCACGGCGCGAGCATGGCAGCGCTGCTCGACGGGCGGAGCGTCGAGACGACGATGGGCTTTTCGCCCGCGGGCGGCCTCGTGATGAGCACGCGCACGGGCGATCTCGATCCGGGCGTGGTGCTCTTCCTGTTGCAGCAGGGACATCTTGACTCCGCCGGATTGCGGGACATGGTGAACAAAAAGTCCGGCCTGCTCGGCGTCTCCGGCCTGAGCGACGACATGCGAGACCTGCTCGACGCCGAAGCAAAGCACGAAGCGGCGCGGCTGGCCGTGGAGCTGTTCTGCTACAGCGCCCGCAAGCACATCGGCGCGCTCACGGCGGTACTCGGCGGTCTCGATATGATCGTCTTTACCGGCGGCATCGGCCTGCACTCGCACGAAATCCGCGCGCGCATCTGCGCGGGCCTCGAATTCCTCGGCATCCACATCGATCATGAAAAAAATATGAACTACGGAATCATATCGCAGGATACCAGCCGGGTTGTCGTCAGAGTGATGGAGACCAACGAAGAGGTGATGATCGTTCGACAGACGAGAAGCGTTCTTGAAGGTGGTTGACGTGATGCTGATATGGTGTGGTTACCGGTTTGGCATTGAATGACGTAAAAGGATGGCGGTCCCGGTAAGTCGGGATCGCGCTTCCTTTTCAATCAGAGCAATTGAAGTATGAGCGTAACGCGGAATCCTGACTGAAGTTGAGGTTCCGAATTACATCAACATCAAATTTATAACGGAACGTAACTGATGACTGAACAACATATTCCGCTCTCCGAACGTGAACTCGAACTGATGAATGCTTACTGGCGGGCGGCTAACTATCTTTCCGTCGGCCAGATCTATCTGATGGACAATCCGCTCCTGAAGGAGCCTCTCGCGAAAGAGCATATCAAGCCACGCCTGCTTGGCCACTGGGGCACAACTCCCGGCCTCAATTTCCTTTACGTGCATCTGAACCGCATCATCCGCAACCGCGATCTCGACATTGTCTATATCGCCGGGCCGGGGCATGGCGGGCCTGCGCTGGTGGCGAATGTGTGGCTGGAGAGGACGTACAGCGAGTATTATCCCGACGTATCGTTCGACGAGGCGGGCATGAAGCGGCTCTTCCGGCAATTCTCGTTTCCGGGCGGCATTCCGAGCCACGTCGCGCCGGAAACGCCGGGGTCGATCCACGAGGGTGGCGAACTCGGTTACTCCATCGCGCACGCTTACGGTGCAGTATTCGACAATCCCGATCTCATCACGGCTTGCGTCGTGGGCGACGGCGAGTCGGAAACCGGTCCGCTCGCGACGGCGTGGCACAGCAACAAGTTCCTGAATCCGAAGCGCGACGGAGCGGTGCTGCCGATCCTGCACCTGAACGGCTACAAGATCGCCAACCCGACGGTGCTGTCGCGAATTTCGCATGACGAGCTTGAGAAGCTGATGATCGGCTACGGCTACAAACCGTATTTTGTCGAGGGGGACGATCCGGCGACGATGCATCAAGCGATGGCCGCCGCGATGGATCGCTGCTTCGACGAGATCGCCGAAATCCAGCGCCGGGCGCGGGTCGATGGCGTGAGCGAGCGTCCGAAGTGGCCGATGATCGTCTTCCGCTCGCCGAAGGGTTGGACGGGGCCGAAGGTGGTTGACGACAAGCCCGCTGAGGGGAACTGGCGTTCGCATCAGGTGCCCTTCAGCACGGTGCGCGACAACCCGGAGCACATGGCGCTGCTCGAATCATGGCTGAAAAGCTATCGCGCCGAGGAGCTGTTCTCGTCCGATGGCGTATTGCTGCCGGAGTTGCAAGCGCTCGCTCCACAGGGCAAGAAGCGCATGGGCGACATTCCGCACGCCAACGGCGGCCTGTTGCTCAAGGAGCTGCACATGCCCGACTTCCGCGATTACGCCATCGACGTACCGAGGCCCGGCGTAGTCGAGGCCGAAACGCCCAAACCGATGGCCCGCTTCCTGCGCGACATCATGAAGCGCAACGAAAAAACGGCCAACTTCCGCGTTTTCGGGCCGGACGAAACCGCCTCGAACCGCCTCGGCGACCTGTTCGACGAAACCGACCGCGCCTGGATGGCCGAAACGCTGCCAAGCGACGATCATTTGTCACACGATGGCCGCGTGATGGAAATACTGTCAGAGCACACCTGCCAAGGCTGGCTCGAAGGCTACCTGCTGACGGGCCGCCACGGCTTCTTCTCCTGCTACGAGGCGTTCATTCACATCATCGACTCGATGTTCAACCAGCACGCCAAGTGGCTCAAGGTGACCGACAGCGAAATTCCCTGGCGGCGGCCCATCGCCTCGCTGAACTACTTTCTTACTTCGCACGTCTGGCGGCAGGATCACAACGGCTTTTCGCATCAGGATCCCGGCTTCATCGACCACGTGGTAAACAAGAAGGCTGAGGTGATCCGCGTCTATCTGCCGCCGGACGCAAATACGCTGCTTTCGGTGACGAATCACTGCCTGCGCTCGCGAAATTACATCAATGTGATTGTGGCGGGAAAGCAGCCCGAGTGGCAGTGGCTCGACATGGAGTCCGCCGTCCGCCACTGCACCAGCGGCATCGGCATCTGGGAGTGGGCCTCCAGCGACGCGGGTGGCGAGCCTGACGTGGTGATGGCCTGCGCGGGCGACGTGCCGACGCTCGAAACGCTGGCCGCCGTCAAGATTCTTCGCAAGCTCGCGCCGCAGCTGAAGATGCGGGTGGTCAACGTGGTCGATCTCATGACCCTACAACCGAAGGAGGAGCATCCTCACGGCCTCGCAGACCGCGATTTCGACGACCTATTCACCACCGACAAGCCGATCATCTTCGCCTACCACGGCTACCCGTGGCTGATACACCGGCTGACGTATCGCCGCACCAATCACCAAAACCTGCACGTGCGCGGCTACAAGGAGGAAGGTACGACAACGACGCCATTCGACATGGTGGTGATGAACGACCTCGACCGCTTCCACCTCGTCGCCGACGTAGTCAACCGCGTGGAAAGCCTGAGACCACAGGCGGCATACATCAAACAATACGTCCGCGACCGCCTGATTGAGCACAAGGAATACATCACCAAATACGGCGAAGATATGCCGGAGGTGAGGGACTGGAAGTGGGAGGCTTGATTTGAGGTGATATGAAAAGCGGCCTGTGACGGGCCGCTTTTTTTATGTCGGTGTGGACGTATTAATCCGACCATTAAAATTCTCAAAAAA
>CAIUQW010000192.1 GCA_903901395.1 uncultured Chlorobiales bacterium
CTCTTCGTCAATGCGCTCATCGGTTTTCTGATCATGGCCTTCGCTGTGTTCCTGCTGGTGCGGTCGATCAACCGGCTTCGCAGCGCATTGGAAAAACAGGCCGCGCCGCCTCCGGCTCCACAGAGCAAAGAGTGCCCGTACTGTCTTTCGACGATACCGCTCAAGGCCGTGCGCTGCCCGAATTGTACGTCCCAGCTATAAATCATCATCGTTCGGGAAGATCCGGGAAAAATCGATGCGTTTTTTTGACACTTCCTTTATGGAGATAAACAGCTTTTTGTTTATGATTAAGTTTGTTTATAAGGA
This sequence comes from uncultured Chlorobiales bacterium, assembly GCA_903901395.1. Lineage (GTDB taxonomy): Bacteria > Bacteroidota > Chlorobiia > Chlorobiales > Chlorobiaceae > Chlorobaculum. The sequence continues at coordinate 307 of CAIUQW010000192.1, forward strand.
CTAACAAAGTAAAATGTTGCTATTTTAACGAGTATCAGTAAATCAGGTATCATGTTTGACGAGATAGAATTTGACAAGATCAAAAGACTGCCAAAATATGTGTTCGCCGCTGTCAACGAGCTGAAGATGGCCGAGCGCCGGGCAGGGGAGGATGTCATCGATTTTTCGATGGGCAACCCCGACGGCCCGACGCCCCAGCATATCATCGACAAGCTGGTCGAGAGCGTCAACAAGCCCAAGACGCACGGCTATTCGGTGTCGAAAGGCATCTACAAGCTGCGCGGCGCGGTCGGCAACTGGTATCGCGACAAGTATAACGTCGATCTCGATCTCGACCGCGAGGTGGTGGTGACGATGGGTTCCAAGGAGGGTTACGCGCATCTCGTGCAGGCGATCACCAATCCCGGTGATCTGGCTATCGTGCCCGACCCGTGCTATCCGATCCACTCGCAGGCGTTCATTCTCGCAGGCGGCAACGTGCACCGCATGAAGCTCGAAATGAACGAGGACTACACGCTCGACGAGGAGGCCTTTTTCCACAACATCGAGACCGCGTTGCGCGAATCTTCGCCCAAGCCGAAGTACCTCGTGGTCAACTTCCCGAACAACCCCACGACGGCTACGGTCGAATTGCCCTTCTACGAGCGGCTTGTCGAACTGGCGCGGCGGGAGCGTTTTTACATCATCAGCGACATCGCTTATGCCGAAATTACCTTTGACGGCTACGTGACTCCCTCGATCCTCCAGGTGCCGGGAGCAAAAGATGTCGCTGTCGAGAGCTACACGCTTTCGAAAACCTACAACATGGCCGGCTGGCGCGTGGGCTTCATGGTCGGCAACGCCAAGCTGGTTGGCGCGCTCGAAAAGATCAAAAGCTGGCTCGACTACGGAACCTTCACCCCGATTCAGGTTGCCTCGACCATCGCGCTCACCGAGGATCAGAGCTGCGTTCGGGAGATCAGCGAGGTCTACCGCAAGCGCCGCGACGTGCTCATTTCAAGCTTCGCCAATGCGGGGTGGAATATCGTTTCGCCGAAAGCCTCGATGTTCGTCTGGGCAAGAATTCCCGAACAGATGCGCAGCATGGGCAGCCTCGAATTCAGCAAAAAACTGCTCATCGAAGGCAAGGTGGCCGTCAGTCCCGGCCTCGGCTTTGGCGCTTACGGCGACGAGTACGTGCGTGTGGCGATGATCGAGAACGAAGAGCGCATCCGCCAGGCGGCGAGGAATATCAAGCGATTTTTAAAGAATAACGGCGGGCAGTAGTTGCCGTTGGACGGACACGGACAGGCACTGACGAACATGAAGTGGACTTGAACTGTAGGCGAAAGTTTCAATTTCTTAGTTCAACAGTCCGTGA
>CAIUQW010000193.1 GCA_903901395.1 uncultured Chlorobiales bacterium
CTCGGTGGTCTGACCCGAGAGCGTGCGTCCGCTGGCGTCAACCACCGTGCCGGAGACCATCACGGGCACCTTCCAGCCGGTTTTCGCCGTGTACTCCTCGATGGCGTAGAGCGCCGCCTTGCAGTTCAGGGTGTCGAACACCGTTTCGACGAGCAGGAGATCGACGCCGCCCTCGTGCAAGCCTTCGAGCTGGTCGGTGTAGTTGTCCACCACCTCCTGGAAGGTGACGGCGCGATAGCCGGGATTGTTCACGTCCGGCGAGAGCGAGAGGGTCTTGTTGGTTGGCCCGATGGAACCAGCCACGAAGCGCGGCTTGTCGGGCGTTTTGGCGGTGTACTCGTCCGCCGCCGAGCGCGCAACCTGCACCGCCGCGATGTTCAGCTCCTTGGTGAGGTGCTGCAAATGGTAGTCGGCCTGCGAGATCGGATTGGCGTTGAAGGTGCAGGTTTCGACGATGTCCGCGCCCGCGTCGAGGAATTCGCAGTGCAGCGCGCGGATGATGTCGGGCCGGGTGATGACAAGCAGATCGTTGTTGCCCTTCAGCGGATGCTCGTGCGAGGCGAAACGCTCGCCCCGGAAATCCTCTTCCTTGAGGCCATGTCTCTGGATCATGGTGCCCATGGCCCCGTCGAGTACCAGAATCTTCTGCTCGATCAGGCCGTACAGATTGTCGTTCATGCAGCGGCAGTTGGAGATTGGAAAAAATGATCGACAAAGTAAGCAAAAAAGCGCTCAAATCCCCATCCGCCGCGGATGGCCGTCCGGGTCACGACACGACCCGGTCGATGCGTTCGGAAAGCCACGAAGCCATGAATTCGAGCGACTCCTGATCGATCTGGTGCGCCATCGGATATTCGCGGTATGTGAGGTCGGCGATTTTATCGCGAAGCCACGCATCGGCCAGTCGTCCCTTGTCGATTGGCACCACGTTGTCGAACAGCCCGTGCTGCACGAGGAACGGTACCTCGGCAAGTTCTTTCGGCAAAGCGTCAGCCTCGGGCCGCGCATCGGGAAGCTGCCCGCTCAGCGCGAGCACGCCGTGCAGCAGCAGAGGATTGCGGAACGCCGTAAAGTAGCTCATCACCGTTCCCTGACTGAAGCCCATGATGAACGCCTTTCCGCCAACCGGCTGAAGCGTCTCGACAAGCTTTTCCAGAAACGCCGCGAACTGGTCGGCCACCTGCAGCGCCGCCTCGCGGTCAACCTTGATGCCTTGCTGCGTGAACTCGATCGGGAACCAGGCATACATCTCCGGCGCAAGCACGAGCGGCGCACGCACGCTCACGACGCGAAGCCGCGGATCGAGAGAGTGCGCCAGACCAAGCAAATCCTTTTCATTGCTGCCATACCCGTGCAGCATCACAAGCAGCGGCTTCCGTTCATCGGGCTTGCGGTTGAAATCGAGGTACGTGAATGTGTCGTTATTGCGTGTGAGCATGGAGGATGAAGAGATTTTGATGCTGTGAATTGAAATTGCAATACCTGTCGGGACTGCCCTGATTTTTTTGATTGTTGACAATATGTCGTAAAAGATGATAGAAAAAGAAATTGTGCTGAAGCCCTGACTCTTCTTGTGCTAAATAACCCCGGCTTAAAAGCCGGGGCAATATGAATGTAAGAGTGATGAATGTCCGTCGGGATAAATCCCTCCTGAATATGGCAGCGTCTATTGCTCTCTTCAAATGATTCAAACTCTTAAACAATTGCCCCGGACTTCAGTCCGGGGTTACAGGACAAACAAAAAAAATAATGGGGCTTCAGCCCAATTTCTTCCAATGCGTTATGACGCACTTTCAGGATTCACCTCCACAATAATCCCGCCGCCGAGCACCACGTCGCCATCGTAGAACACCACTGCCTGCCCGCAGGCCACGCCTTGCTTGGGTTCGCGGAAGGTGACTCGCGCCCGCCCGCCTTCAAGCGGCTCGACCGTGCAGGCGCTCTGCCGGTCGCGGTAGCGGATTCGCGCTTCGGCTTCGAATGGCGCGTCCGGCGCGGCGATGCTGTTCCAGTTCAGGCTGGAGGTGATGAGGCTGCGGCATTCGAGATCGGCTTTGCCACCGACGCGGATGCGGTTATGCGCGGCGTCGATCTCGGTCACGTAAACCGGTTCGCCGGTCGCGATGCCGAGACCGCGACGCTGGCCGATGGTGTAGAACGGATAGCCCCGGTGGTGGCCGATCACCCTGCCCGCCTGATCGACAATCTCGCCGCCCGCGACACGCTGCTCAAGGCCCGGAATAGCGTTCGCCAGATAAGCGCAATAGTCGTCGTGCGGCACGAAGCAAATTTCCTGGCTCTCCTTCTTTTCCGCCGCATGCACGCCAAACGATCGCGCCAGCTCCCGCACCTCGGGCTTGGTGTAGCCGCCAAGAGGAAAGAGCGTTTTCGCCAGCTCCGCCTGACTCAGCATCCAGAGAAAATAGCTTTGATCCTTCTCCGGATCGACACCCTTGCGAAGCAGCGTCACGCCGTCGTGCCGCTCAGCGCGAGCGTAATGGCCCGTGGCGACGCAATCAGCCCCGAGCAACCGCATCGCCTCGAACAGGCCGAACCACTTGACCGTCTTGTTGCACACCATGCAGGGATTCGGCGTCCGCCCGGCAAGATAGTCGTCATGAAAATAGCCGATGACATCATGAGCGAACTTCGCGCTCAGATTCAGCGTAAACACCGGAAAATCAAACTCCGGCATGTCGCTGATGCGCATTGCAGCAGGTTTCAGCACCGGCGATTCTTCGGGAGTATCGAGCACGCGGACATTCAACCCGGTCACGCGGAATCCCTGCCTGGCAAGCAAACAAGCCGCTGTCGCCGAATCGACGCCGCCGGAAAGGCCGATGATAACGTGTTGCTGTGAGTTCATAGTGGTGTCTTGATGGTTCGGCTGAAACTTACAGTTTTTTCTGGAATATGGAATCGATCACGCCGGGCTTGTTTACACTCAGAACGGTAAGGTCATCGGAAATATCTGGTTATCTTCTTTTTGGGAAGAGGATAAATAATGTGTAAATTTCGCCATGAAAGTTGGTATTCAATCGTGTTGTGAGGAACTTCGAAACGTTGATGTATTATGCAATTAGCAATAACAATACCGGACATTTTTCCCGATGAAATATCGCGGATTATCACAAAAATGAAAGGTTTTTTCGCTGAGGAGGAAATCGGTGTCGATGCAGGTATGGTTGATTTATTTATATCCTGAGATATGGTTGAGATTATTGACTGAATCAGGAATTGTTTTTTTATGATTGTATGCTGATGTATAAATTGTTGTTGGAAAATTTCCGGTCATAAGGAGGAGAAATGGATAAAATGCTGTTGGATGAGCTTTTGATGCTGAATGCCAGCGAAAAACTGGCTTTGATCGAGGAGCTTTACAAAAGCCTTGACAAACCCGATCCTGAAGTGGATAAAGCGTGGCTCGATGTCGCTGCTGACAGACAAGCCGCTGTTCTCAAGGGTGAAGCAAAGCTCATTTCATCAGATGAGGTGTTCGGCAAATACCGATGAAGTACGTTTTTCATTCAGATGCGGCGAAAGAGCTTGATGAGTCATTTCATTACTATGAAAACGAATATGCGGGAAGAGGATATCGTTTTGTCAGAAAGGTGGAAGAGTGCGCCCGCAGGATATGCAGGTATCCCCAGCTTGGCGCGGAAGAGCTTCCCAATATTCGCAGAATGGTGGTCGATCGTTTTCCATATAAAATTATTTATATGCTGCATAATGCTGAAATCATCATTCTCGCTATCGCTCATTCTCACAGAATGCCGGTATATTGGAAAAAACGAGCTGAGAAATAGCTTATACAATGAGTATTATTATCTGTTTGATGTTTAACTCAGAAATATGGTTTTTGAATGAATGTTTAAAAAATAAAAAATGACTGAAGAGAAAAAGCAGCCCGAACAGGCCGGGCAATCGCAGAAGCCATCACAACCACAACAGCCGCCGACGCTTGGGCCTTATTTTTTGTCTGTGTTTTTATTTGCGCTGGGTCTCTGGTGCGTGTATGACGGGTGGTTTACGACTGATCCGGAAATGTTCCGGCATATGGATTTCAACAGGTTTATGGCGATACTTTTTATACCTTTCGCTATATATGATTTCATTCGAACCCGTCGCTCCGAGATGGCGCGTAAAGCGAAACAGGCTCAAAAGTCCATAGCGAAAGATGATTCCAAATCATAGGCTTCTGGTTCCATACGCGGCCCCGTATTTTGCCTATGTGCTGATCGCGACCGTGGGCGAACGTTTCTTTTCGATGGAGGTGAATTATCTCCTTCGCATCGGTATCGTCTCCGCTACGTTGTTTTGGGCCAGGCAGTGGTTTTTTTCATTCAAAGGCCCCAGATCGCCACTTGTTTCAGCTTTCGTCGGCGCTGTTGCTGGCATTGCCGGTCTGATTCTCTGGGTTGCGCTGTTGACTCCTTTCGTATCCGGCGCGGAGGCAAAGCCGTGGTCTCAGAGCGCATTTCTCTTGCGATTGCTTGCGGCTGGCTTGATTGTGCCGATCTTCGAAGAGGTGATGATGCGCGGATATGTATTTCGTGTCGCTTTGCAGTGGGACGAGGCACGGAAAAACAGGTCGAAAGACGCGCTCACCATTGCAATGGATGAACGTTCCGTCAACGATGTCAAATCGGGAGCATGGTCTTGGGCGGCGATTATCATCTCCACGCTTGCATTCACCGCCGGACATACCATGCCTGAATGGCCCGCATCTATCGCCTACGGTCTGTTGATGGCGGGATTATATATTCTACGCAAAGATCTGCTGAGCTGTATCGTCGCGCACGGAGTGACGAATATCACGCTTGCATTGTATGTTTTCTCTACCGGGAAATGGTATCTGTGGTGAATCGACTATGATGGTTTATCTGAATGGCGATTATTGTCCAATATCGGATGATAGTCGCCATTTCGATGCGTATACAGCTTTGCCGCTCTGAAGCAAGAAACCGGAGCCAAACGCTTCAGCGTCTCGACCTGGCGGCGATCATTCTCTGGTATCGGTCGATGAGCTGACCGTTGACCGCTGACCATGATTTGTCTTCGGCGAAGGCGAGGCCGCGCTCCCGCATGGCGCGGAACAGCTCGCCATTCTGCATGAGCTTTGTGCAGCAGTCGAAGAACTCTCCGATGTCACCGGCTTTCGCCACGAAACCGCCGCCGGAGCGTTCGACCAGCTCCTGGCAGCCACCAACGTCCGACACCACGGCGGGCAGGCCGGTGGCGAGCGCTTCGAGCGCGACGTTGCAGAACGCCTCGGTGGTCGAGGGGAAGAGAAAAATATCACCGCTCGCGTAAGCTTCCGGCAACGCCGCGCCGGTGAGGTAGCCGGTGAAGATCGCGTCGGGCATTCGCCGTCGCATCTCTGCTTCCTCGGGGCCGGAGCCGATCATCACGAATCGCACCTTGTCACCGCGACCCTCGTCCACGAATCGCTCATACAGGCTCATCACCACCTCGACATCCTTGTACGGCACGAATCGCCCTGCGTAGACGATCACCGTGCGCCCCTCGGCGTCCCACGTCCGTCGGAGTTTGTCGGAGCGGCGCGACGGGTCGAACAGCTCCTTATCAATACCGCGCGACCAGAGTTCCACCCGCTCGATTCCCTTGCCGGTGAGGCGCTCGCGAACGCTTTCGTTGGGAGCGAGCGTCACGTCGCAGGCGTTGTAGAATTTCCGCAGGGTGCGCCACATCGCCGGTTCCGCGAAACCGAGATGGTAGTAGCTCAGGTAGGAGGGAAAATCGGTGTGGTAGGCCGACCCGACCGGAAGCCCCTTTTTTTTCGCATAGCGCAGAAACTTGCGGCCAACGATGTCCGGCGTCGAAATATGCACGATGTCCGGCGCGAAGTCGTCGAGCTGCTTTTCGGTGACGGCGTTATAGAAGCCGAGTTTGTAGTCGGGATAGAGCGGAATGGGTACCGACGGCGTCAGGTTGACCGGCACCATCGCCTTGTCACCGGGCGTGAAATCGGGCGTCCAGACCACGACTTCGTGCCCGTTCTTTATCATGGAGGCTACAAGCTGGTAGATAGACCGTACTGCGCCATCCTTGTCCTTGACGTAGGTCCCCGCATATAAGGCTACCTTCATATCGGCGGCGGCAAAAAGCTGATAATCATTGCATCTGACTCATGGAACTCCGAACCGGCCCGATGGGAACCGCCCGATGCTCTATGCCTGTCAACAGGCGTTCAAACTCCGACAAAGGTAATACTTCCCGCTTAAAAAGCCGCGCTACCGGAGGAGATTACTGAAAAACATTACTGGGCGGAGGCGAGCTTGCCCATCACCGGATTGACCAGCCGCTTGTAATCGAACCATGAGAGGCGGAGCAGCTCCCGGTGCGAGCCGGCGCTGAAGACAATATCGATGCTTTCGTCGAGTTCGTCGTCCGCGTAAACCGCCATGCCGTAAAGATTGCCGAAGGGAGGCATCGCGCCGATTTCGCACTCGGGAAAGAGTCCGCTGAACTCGATCTCTTCGGCAAGAGCGACATCGTGCGAGCCGCAAAGTTCGCGGAGCTGATCGAAATCGAGGTGGCGCGAGGCGTGCAGGAGCGCCATCGCCATCTGGCCGTCGATAGTGACCATGACCGTCTTGACCAGCTCGTTGCCCGAGACGTGGGCGGCGGCGGCAATGTCCTGCGCCGTGAAGGCAGGCGAGTGGCTGATGACGAAGTACTTGATGTGATGACTGTCGAGGAACTCCCGTAACCTTTGGATAGGCATTGTAATCCTCCTTGTTTTTGCGTTGAACCGCTCGATTTTACAGAACGCGCATCTCCGCCTCAGCATTCCCGGTTCCGGCTTTTGAGACAGTCAATGGTGAGCAACCGCTTTTCAGAAGCCGACCCTCACGCCCACCAGCAGGTTGTGCGGTTCGATGCCGATCGATTCGGGTACTCCTTC
>CAIUQW010000194.1 GCA_903901395.1 uncultured Chlorobiales bacterium
ATAAAACGTTGATCCTGCACCCCCTGGCTGAACACGACGTAGTAGCTTTCCTCCGCATCAGTGAGTTTTCTTGAAGTGCTGCCCAGAAGAACGTTCTCCACTCCAGCCGCGACCGAGCTTCCACAGCCGAGGTAACGGTGCAGTTTCATATTGGCAGAATAGCGTTTCCAGTCACTCAGATCAAGTGAAATGAGGGTTGCTTCGAATCCAACATGCTTCTTCGGGTTTCCAATACCGATACTGTAATGCAGATTGCTTGTATTTGTGTCATCATCGATAAAACGTTGATCCTGCGCCCCCTGACTGAACACGATGTAGTAGCTTTCAGCCGAGTCAGTCAGATTTTTTGTCGTATTACCAAGAAGAACGTTCTCAACGCCAACGGCGGCCGAGCTTCCACAGCCGAAGTAATGATGCAGTTTGAAATTGGCGGAATAGCGCTTCCAGTCACTCAGATCGAGTGAGATGAGGCTTGCCTCGAAACCAACATGTTTTTTCGGGTTTCCGATACCGAAACCGACGCCCATGGCGCCATCCGCTTTAGTAGCATAAGGCGCGGGAATGGTGCCACCAGCCCCTGCAAAAACCGTACCGTAGGCTGCACCCCATCCAATGGGCGTACTGAGCGATTTACCATGGATGTTGGGTAATGGGCCACTGACAAAGGATTCAGCATGCACGACCTCTGGCGCGGCGAACGCCAGCATGGCTGAAAGCAAAACGAATTTCAACTTTAAGCGTTTCATGGGTGATTGTATTTTAATAATTGAATGAAGTGTTCGATAGACATTTTAGAAAAAACAAACACAATCAATGCTCCCGTTCAACGATGTCATATATTTTGTATAGTAAAGCTTAGCTATTCAGTCTCTCTCTTTTGTATATATATTTATGTATATATCTATATGTGCATTGCTTCGTGCTATACCTATATAGTTATAAATTTTTTTAAATCTATTTCTCTATATTCAAAATATAAATTATCCCTTAGTTCTTGCAAAATTTCTTCCAGAAGGGTTTTGGCTGGCAGCCAATCAATACTTGGCTGGTGCACAATATGATCTCATGCGTTTCAGTCACCACGAGACCCATTCGAAAAGACATGTAATACAAGACGTTGCAATACGTTGCGTCTGACCAAGCTAGCCTTGTGCTGTGTTGCTGATGCTTTCGTTTTCTTTGATCAGTCTCGGCCGCGCAGTCGATTGCTTTTTCCTTGCACCGCTACCGATCCTTTTGCGTCCGGTTGATTTTGTCGGCATGATCAATTCAGAGCAATGCCCGTGAAGCTCCCCGTTGCGATCGACCTCCCGATTCAGAACACACCCCTTGTTGTCGTTGTTCCCTGGCTGCTGCTCCATCAGGCTTTATCCAGTGCTGACAATGATCAGGAGCTGCATGCTTCATTCAGTTATTGTGCGCGCATCGCATCGAACCGCCGGATGGCGCATCACAACGATGCCGCTTCAGAAAGATGACGCAGGGTAAATACGGATTCTCTCTGAGCTGTTCAGCCGCCTTCTGAGTCGAAGAACGAAGCTTTTTTGTGATGCTCAACGCTTCCAAGACCGGGTGAACAGTCTCATTGCGGCCGATCTCGTTTCGATGTGAATTTCCCGGCATAGTGCTTTTCAGACATATGCCGCGGAATCGGATTTGCAAGCTCGACCCAACTGGGTGGATGGGTTGAGTTTGCAGCCTTACGGAAGATAAAAGAAATCCAGGGAAAGCCGATAAAACTGAGCCGATCTCCGAAACGAGATTGTCGAAGAGTAGGGCTTTGAGGCTTTCGACGGATTTCGCTGTCATCTGCGCCCTGATTGTCGTCAGGCGAAATCACCCCGAGAAAAAGAAAGGGAAGGCTGTCCCGATTATGTTTTCGGGACAACCTCATGGTCAGTCGTCAGGCGTTCATGTATTTGAAGAACTCCCTATTGTCCTTGGTCTCGACGATCTTTTCGCGCATGAACTCCATGCATTCGATCGGGTTTTTGTCTCCGAGGTACTTGCGGAGCAGCCAGGTGCGCGACAGCTCCTCCTGTGAGAAGAGCAACTCCTCCTTGCGGGTGCCCGAGCGGAGAATGTCGATGGCCGGGAAGATTCTGCGCTCCGAGAGACGGCGGTCGAGCAGCAGCTCCATGTTGCCGGTGCCCTTGAACTCCTCGAAGATCACGTCATCCATGCGCGAGCCAGTATCGACCAGCGCCGTGGCGATGATGGTCAGGCTGCCGCCCTCCTCGATGTTTCGGGCCGCGCCGAAGAAGCGCTTCGGCTTGGTCAAAGCATTGGCGTCAATACCGCCGGAGAGAATCTTGCCGGAGTGCGGGATGATGGTGTTGTGCGCGCGGGCGAGCCTCGTGATGGAGTCGAGCAGAATCACCACGTCGTGCCCCACCTCGACCAGCCGCTTGGCCTTCTCCAGCACCATGTCGGCCACCTGCACGTGACGCTCCGGGTCCTCATCGAAGGTCGAGCTGACTACTTCCGCCTCCACGCTGCGAGCCATGTCGGTCACCTCCTCGGGGCGCTCGTCGATGAGCAGCACGATCAGGTAGACCTCGGGATGGTTCTTGATGATGGCGTTGGCGATCATCTGCAACAGAATGGTCTTACCTGTTTTCGGCTGGGCGACGATCAGGCCGCGCTGCCCTTTGCCGATTGGCGTGAAAATATCCATGATGCGGCCCGAGTACTCGCTCTGGCGGGTTTCGAGCTTGATGCGCGTATGGGGAAAAAGCGGTGTGAGGTTCTCGAAGAACGGACGCTCGCGGGTCACTTCCGGATCCTTGCCGTTGATGGTGTTGATCTTAAGCAGGGCAAAAAAGCGTTCGCCCTCTTTCGGCGCCCGAACCTGGCCGGAGACCGTGTCGCCGGTGCGCATGTTGAAACGCTTGATCTGGGACGGTGAAACGTAGATGTCGTCAGGCGAGGAGAGATAGTTGTAGTTCGACGAACGAAGGAATCCGTACCCTTCGGGGATGACCTGCAAAACGCCGGTATTGACCATCACCTGGCCGCTTTCGGGATCGGGATTCTTCATCGACTGCGCCTCGATGATCTTGTAGATCAGCTCCTCCTTCCGATAGCCGGCGGTAATCACACCAAGCTCTTTGGCTATGGCATTGAGTTCATGAACCTTTTTCTTCTGGAGTACATTGATGTCCAGGCCTTTGGATACCGAATTGTTCGACATTTGCTGATTGGTCAACGCTTAATGGTTAAATATGCAGTAGAAAAACTGCTTCATGGGAATCACAGTGAAGTAACAACGGGATCATCGTCGATGGTCGCCGGATACGGTAAAGAATACCCTCGATGTTGTTGAGAGCGACATGAAAAAGAGAAAAGAAGCCGTATGAGGTAAGATGGTATGTAATGAAACCGGATTTACCAGGAGAACCGCCAGAGGAAGGCTTCGGCCCTGACTGGTGAATCTCAGAGGTTAAGATGAATATAAAACAATTTATGTAAAAACATATGGATCACCTCACTCCGGCTTGCGCTGGCCTTGACTCAAATCGCTCCATCGCCAAAATCTCGCCGGCCAGGTAGAACGAACCGGTGACGAGGATCATATCTTCAGTACCGGCGCGCCGGTCGAGAAGTTCCAGAGCCTCGGCGGCTGTCTGGCACTGGCTGACATGCTGCGCTCCAGCCTCCATGCACAACCGCGCAAGCTCTGAAACCGGAAGGCTTCGCTCCGACGGCAGCTCCACGGCGACGATCTCGTCAGCGACCGGCGCGATATGGTGGACGATACCGGCGGCATCCTTGTCGGCGGCGATGCCAATAATCACATAGAGAAAGCGGAAACAGTTTCGAAGCTCCAGAATCGACTGCGCGGTTTTGCGTATTCCGTCGGGATTGTGAGAGACATCGAGCATCACCGCCGGTTTGTCGGCGATGCGCTCCAGCCGCGCCCGGTAGCCCGACGCGGCAAGCTGCGCGACGCCCGCCTCGATCTGCTCCCACGAGATGCCAAGCGCACGCGCAGCCATGACGGCAAGAGCGACGTTGGAGGCATGAAACGAGCCGGTCAGTTGCGCCTGAATCTGGCGTGACTCGCCGCCGTCGAGCGCGATGCTGAGATCGAGCGCGCCGGGACGAACCTCTTCGACCGTCCACGCCGCCTCGCGTTCGACCTGATGCAGCTCCGCGCCCGTCGTTTCGGCGGCTATGCGGATCGGCGCGAAAGCCTCGCTCTCCTCCGGTACGGCAGTGAAGACGCGCGATCCCGGCTTGATGATCGCCGCCTTCTCCGCGGCTATTTCGCGCAGGCTTCCTCCGAGCCACTCGGTGTGATCGAGGCCGATGCTCGGGATGATCACGATCTCAGGCTTCACGATGTTGGTCGCATCGAGGCGGCCACCCATGCCGGTCTCGATCACCGCAGCATCGACCTCATCGTCGGCGAAAAAGGCGAAGGCCATCGCGGTGGTCGCCTCGAAAAAGGTCGCGCCGGTTTCGAGCACCACCGGTTGCAGCTTCGCGCAATATCCGGCGACACGCTCCTGGCTGATCTCTTGGCCATCGATGCGAATCCGCTCCGTGAAGTCAACGAGGTGCGGCGAGGTGAAAAGGCCGGTTTTGCGGCCTGACGCTTTGAAAATCGAGGCCATGCACGAAGCGACCGTGCCTTTGCCGTTGGTTCCGGCGATGTGCACGATGGTGCCGAGCCGTCGCTCCGGGTGGCCGAGCGCGTCGAGCAGCGCCTCGATGCGTTCGAGGCCGGGTTTGATGCCGAAGCGGTGAAGGGGGAACAGGAAATCGATAGCTTGCTGGTAATCCACAGTATCGTCAGGAGTTGTTGTGAATGGCGGTGAGCGCGGCCCTGACCAGCTCTTCGACTGACAGGCCGGGCGTCGATTCGAGCACGGCGGAAACCGCCTTCTGCGCGGTCTGTCTCGGGAAGCCGAGCGTCATGAGCGCCGCAAGCGCGTCTTCGTTCAGCTGGAGGGCGTGAGGCGCGCCCGCCGACTTGCCAGTGGCCGCTGGCTGGATTTTGAGAATCTTGTCTCGCAGTTCGAGAATGATGCGGGCGGCGGTTTTCTTGCCCACGCCGGTGATGCCGTAGAGCGTTTCGGGACGGTTCGCGACAATCGCCTCCTGCACCTCGCTCACGCTCAGGCCCGACAGCACGGCCATCGCCAGCTTCGGCCCCACGCCGCTGATGGTGAGCAGCAGGCGGAAAAGCTGAAGCTCCTCCTCGTCGAGAAATCCGAAAAGCTGCTGGCCGTCTTCGCGGACGTAGTGATGGGTGAAGAGCCGAACCTGGCTCCCCTCCGGGGGCAGTCGGCGGCTCGTGCCGGACGAGATGTGCAGAAGATACCCGATGCCGGATACCTCGACAACCGCCTCCTCACGGGAGACCGTTACCAGCTCACCTCTCAAAAATGCGAACATGTCGTTTGGGATGGACGATACCCGGCTCGCGAACCTTCAGCGCCACTAAAGCGCCGGTTGCAGGCCGGGTATGACTGAATATGAAGCACTGCCCGCTCGCGAAACGCTTGCGGAAGCCCGTTGATCAGCCGGCAGTCGGCGTGTAGTTGTTGAGCGCCTTGGTCAGCTGGGCTTTCTTGCGCGACGCCTTGTTGGCGTGGATGTAACGCTTGACGCCAAGTCTGTCGAGCTTCTGCACGGCAGCTTTGTATGCCGCCTCGACTTCACTCTTCGCGGCGTTGGCATCGATCAGCTTCTGCATGTTTTTCAAAACGCCCTTGAGTTCTTTTTTACGGGCACGGTTTCTTTCATTCCTGCGCGCTGCCTGTCTGAGTCTTTTTTCGGCTGATTTGTGTAGAGGCATAACCTGTGATGCTATTAAAGTCTTGTGAAGTCTGCTTGATTCTGCGGTATCCGCAACAAAAGGCATGTAATATACGAAACCGCCGCCATAATTAAAAAATATCGAATCAAAATATTGACGAATCCGCCCGCCCCGTGATCGGGCTTCGGCGGTTTTTTCTTTATATTCCGCATCGAAACGGCATTTTCCTGTCAACTCACAATTATGTACCCATGAGCTTGATGATCAGCGTCTCCGGCATCCGTGGCGTCGTCGGCAAGAGCCTCACCCCGGAAAATCTCACGGCTTTCACCATGGCCTTCGCTACCTGGATCAGGCGGCGAAAACAGGCGCTGAATCCCGGCTCCACGGCAAAACCGAAGATCGTCATCGGCAGGGACAGCCGTCCGACCGGCGGCGTCATCACCGGCCTCGTCTCGAACGCGCTCTCGCTTTGCGGCTGCGACGTGGTGGATGTCGGCATGACCACCACCCCGACGGTTGAGATCGCCACCGCCGGAGAAGGTGCCGACGGCGGGCTGATCGTCACCGCTTCGCACAATCCCGTGGAGTGGAACGCGCTGAAGATGCTCAACGAAAAGGGGGAATTCCTGACTGCGCCCGATGTCGATGAGCTGCTCGCCATTCTCAAAGAAACGGAAAAAGAGTCCGCCCGCTGGGACGGCATCGGCTCGCTGACGGCGAACGGTGGATGGGACGCCGTGCATATCGAGCGCATCCTGAAGCTCTCGTGCGTCAATCGCGATCTGATCGAAAGCATGAACTTCCGGGTGCTGATCGACGCCGTCGAGGGGGCTGGATCATTCATCGTGCCGGAGCTGTGCCGCAAACTCGGCATCCGCGAGATCAAAACTCTCGCCTGCGAAGGGACGGGCGTCTTTCCGCGCAACCCGGAGCCGGTCGAAGAGAACCTTCGCCAGACGATGGAGATTCTTTCGAGCGAGAGCTGCGACTTTGGCATCATCGTTGATCCCGACGTTGACCGTCTCGCGCTGGTGTGCGAGGATGGCACGCTCTTCGGCGAGGAGTACACCCTCGTCGCCTGCGCCGATTTCTACCTGAAGCACCACAAAGGGGCGGTGGTCAACAACCTGTCGAGCAGCCGCGCCCTCAGCGACATCGCCCGCAGGCACGAGGTGGAGTGCTTCAGCGCGAAGGTCGGCGAGGCCAACGTGACCGAGGTGATGAAGGAAAAAGGCGCCGTTATCGGCGGCGAAGGCAACGGCGGCGTCATCCTGCCGGAGCTGCACTACGGGCGCGACGCGCTCGCCGGAATCGCGCTCTTCCTCCAGGCCTTCGCCGAGTGGAAATCCGCGACGGGCGGCACGCTTTCGGGATTCCGCAAGACCTTCCCCGACTACTTCATGTCGAAAAAGAAGGTCGAGCTGGAAAGTTTGACGAAAGAGGCGCTCGCCAGAATTTTCGACGCGGTTGCGGCCAGCCATCCCGAGGCGGCGTGCAACCGGCTCGACGGCCTGAAGCTCGACTTCGCGAGCAGTTGGGCGCACCTTCGCCCCTCGAACACCGAGCCGATCGTGCGCATTTACACCGAAGCCACGACGCAAGAGGAGGCCGACGCGCTTGCCGACGCCTTCATCGAAGAGATCAGAACCGCATCGACACCCGGCAACCGCGCATGAGTACAGCAGCCAAAACGGCAAAAGGATTTCGCACGCAGCAGGACGAAACCCTCGGCAATCGCAAGA
>CAIUQW010000195.1 GCA_903901395.1 uncultured Chlorobiales bacterium
GCCTCTTTCCCCTCGGTGACAAACAGCACTTTCGAGGTCGTAAGATCAGCAAATAACGTCACATAGTTGTGGCCGCGCTTGCTGGATGTTTCATCGACGCCCACCGAGGTGACTGCCGAATAGTCCTCCTGCTGGCGGGCCTGATCGACGTAATAATGAATAATACGCCAGAGCCAGGTGTCGTGCTCGCCGATGATGGCGGCTATGGCCTTGACCGGCATGGACTTGGCCATTGCCATGATCATCGCTTCGAACAAGAGCGTAAAATCGCTCTCGCGCCGCGCCCACGGAAACGATTGCAGCTTTATAATACCGCACTCAGGGCAGCGTATTCGAGTAACTCGCGCGGTCAGATACGCCTCATGCTGAAAAAAGTTGAGGTGTCGCCAGGTCGCTGCCGAGGTGTCATAAGCCTTCATGCCTTCGCGACCGCAATCAGGGCAACAGAAGGAGCTGCCCGGCAGAAAATCAATGCGGATGTCCAGACGCCTCTTTTCGGCATCGAACGACGAGGACGACACATACCAAGGGGCTTCAAGCCCGAGCGCGAGCTGAAAAAGGTCAAGGTCTTTCACTAACAGCGGGTTGGAATGGTCAAATTGCAAGGTACGTTTCTTTTGCAATTACCCACTCGAAACAGCGAGGAGCCATATTTTCCACAACCAAGTGGTCTCGTTTTGCGGGGGCTGGCAAATTTTATAGTCAGTTATTGATGATTCAAAGATTTCATCAGTTGGGGAGCAATTCAGTTCGGGTGTTTCGAGGGCAATAAATTTAGGTTATCTGGAGTGGTGGGGTTGGAGGATGAAGCTGAAAATGTTCGCTATTGGCGAGGCGCATGAGATATCAATTGTTATGAGTTTATAGGCGGTGATGATGTCTTAATACCCGGTTTCAAGTTTATTGATCCATTTAATGCATTATCAATAAATGAGTATTGTAAGATGTTGTAGAAATTTATCATTAAAACGAATTTCCCTCTTCACTCCGCTATCCTGCAGCCTTAGCCAACCTGTTCCTTATAGCCTGTCAATCCCTTTTCCGACGGTAGTTCGCAATAAATCGTTTTTCCTTCCGCATTGCGCGTTCTGAAAAAATCCAAACAACATGCGAGTGTATTCGTCCATTTTTGGCATTGGATCACCCTTGCAGGTATGGGTATGGCGGCGAGGGTGATCCCTGCATCATGGGTATTCGAAGCGCCAGTTGTCAATCAGCCTTGTCGCGCCGATACGCACGGCCATGATGAGGCGGAAGGGTTTGCCGGGCGTGGTTTCGGTTATCGGCTCGAAGGTGGCGTCATCGACGAAGCAGAGATAATCCGGCGCGGCGTCCGGCTCCAGGCGAACCAGCGCTTCGGCTCCGGCGGCAATCGCATCAAGATCGGCGCGGCCTTTGCCGATCTCCGCTTTTGCGTACTCGATGGCGCGGTAGAGCACCGCCGCCTGCTGGCGCTCGTCCGAGCTGAGATAGATGTTGCGCGAGCTGGTGGCCAGCCCGTCGCTTTCGCGCGTGACCGGCGCGCCGAGAATCGTGACGGCAATGTTCAGGTCGGCCACGACCCGCCGGATGACGGTGAGCTGCTGCGCGTCCTTCTCGCCAAAGACGGCCAGGTGCGGGCGCGTGATGCCGAGCAGCTTGACCACCACCGTGGCCACGCCGCTGAAGTGGCCGGGGCGCGACGCTCCCTCGAAGCGCGTGGCGATGGGGCCGGGATCAATGGTCGTGGAATAACCCTCGGGGTACATCGCTTCGACCGGCGGCGCGAAGAGGTAATCGACGCCCGCCGACCGGGCGAGCGCGGCGTCCTGCTCGAAGGGGCGCGGGTAGCGGTGGAAATCCTCGCCCGGCGCGAATTGCGTCGGGTTGACGAAGATGGTCATGATGACCGTTCCGGCGTGCGCCTTGGCGAGTTTCACCAGATTGAGGTGCCCCTCGTGCAAAGCGCCCATCGTCATGACGACGCCGATGTACTGGTGCTGGAGACGCAGTTTTTCGGCAATCTTCTGCATCTCGGCGGGGTCATTGATGATCTGCATGTTCCTGTCTCTTTTTTGAACGTTTGTCTGCCGGATGGACGACCAC
>CAIUQW010000196.1 GCA_903901395.1 uncultured Chlorobiales bacterium
ACCGTGCGCCCGACGGGGTCGGCGTTCGCGCCGGGGTAGCTCGCCGTCACCGAAACGCTCGGTGGCGCGATGGCGGGAAAGCGCGTGATCGAAAGCTGTGTCATGCTGTCCAGGCCGAGAATGACCAGAATGACCGAAATGACCGTCGCCAGTACAGGGCGGGAGATAAAACGTTCAAACATATGATGATCCCCTGCTTAGCGAGCGTTCGGTGTCTGAGCGGCGGACGAGGACGCGCCCGTCATCGGCTTGATCACCGTGCCGTCCTGCAACTTCTCGATGCCCGCGGTCACGATCACGTCGCCCGGCTTGAGTCCCTCGCTGACGATGTAGTTCTGCCCGCTCCGGCCCGCGACGGTAATCACCTGCTTCACCACCTTGTTGCCGGGAGTGAGCAGGACGACCATCACCTTGTCCTGAAGTTCGACCGTCGCCGCTTGCGGCACGAGAATCACGTTTGCGTAGTTCGACAGCAGGCTCACCTTGCCGGAGTTGCCGCTACGCAGAAGCCTTTCGGGATTCGGGAACGACACCCTCATACCAATCGAGCCGGTCGTGGCATCGAAATCCCCGCTGATCGATTCAAGCTTGCCGCCAGGATTATATAAAGTGCCATCCGAAAGGGTGAGCTGCACCGGTGGCACGGCGTCGATTTTCTGTTGCAAAGTCTCGCCGGGATAGAGCTTCTTGAAGGTCGCGAAAGCCGCCTCGCTGAGGCTGAAGACGGCGTACATCTTTCCCACATCCGAGAGCGTCGTCAGCGCCTGCGCCTGATTTTTGGTGAGCAGATTGCCCTGGCGGAAAGGAATCCGCCCGATATATCCGGCCACCGGAGCCTTGACTACCGTGTAACCGAGATTGATCGACGCCGACCGCGCCGTAGCGGCGGCCTGCGCGGCCTGCGCGTTGGCGGCCTGCTCCTGCGCTTTGGCGGTGGTAAGCTGAATCGGCGCGACCACCTTGTTCTCGACCAGCGGCACAAGCTTCTCGGCATTCACCTTCGCCACCGCCGCCTGCGCCTCGGCGGCGTGCTGCGCGGCCAGCGCCGTATTGTACCCCTCGCGATACACCGAATCGTCGATCCTGAAAAGCGGCTGCCCCTTTTTGACCAGATCGCCCTCCTTGACCAGAATCGCCTGCAACATGCCATCCACCTGCGGCCTGATCTCCGCATCGGCGAGGCCTTCGAGCCGGACTGAGTATTCGCTGGAAACCGTGGCGGATGAAGGCTGAACCTTCATGACGGGCAGGGCGGGCGTCATCTGCTTCTGCTCCTCCGGCTTTTTGCCGCAGCCGGAAAAAAGAAGGGATGAACCGACGAGCGCCCCAAAGGCAAATCTGGAGAAACGGTGTCGAAGAACGGGAATCGTGTTCATGGAGTATCGAATGACTGAAAATGGCTGTAAACGGTAACTGATGAATCTATATAACGAAAAATCGAGACATACATTATCTGTTGGCAAAAAAATAACGGCATGTCAGAATGCGTTACCGTCGAACTTTCAATCAGGACGCCATTTCTCCGCAATTCCTGCGCTCGAAATCGAGCAGCCACCGCTTCATATCAGTTCCACCCAGATAACCGCCAATCTTTCCACCAGCCGCAACCACGCGGTGACACGGCACGATGATCGGCACTTGATTCCGCGCGCACGCCGTCCCCACCGCCCGCGCCGCCCCCGGCGAGCCAATCGAAGCCGCCAACTCGCCATACGAAACCGTTGAGCCATACGGAATACGAAGCATCGCCTCCCGAACCCGCCGCTCGAATGCGGAACGAGGCTCGACGAGCGGCAGCGAAAACTCCCGCAACCGCCCCGCAAACCACGCATCGAGCTGCCCGAACGCCTTATCGACGAGCGCGGAGGACGAGGTGACGACCGGCGCGGCATCATCCCGCAAGAACGCGAGACACGCTACCACGCCATCACGCTCGCCGATGCCGATGAGACCGATTGGCGTTTGGCGGCAGGAAAAGGTGGAGTATTGCAATGAGATGGAATCCGGCATAGATGAATTGTCTACAGATTTGGCATTGGATCATTGACTTCGCTGAACAGACCTCCCAACTCTGACGACAGATCAAGAGTTTCCGTCAACGACCGCAGCACTCCGTTATCGGCCATATCATTATCCGCTAAAGGCAAATATGCTCACGGTCAAGTGTTCGCGTTTTTTTATTTATTTGACGTTACGTTATTTCCGTCAAAAACTCTTTTTATATATTAGCGATAGTTGCTTTTTGTCCCGCCCATTTTTCAAAATCTTTTCTCATACCCATTATGAAAAAGACAATTTTCGTTTATCTGATGGCGCTTTGCGCATCGCTGCTGATGGCGTGTCCCTCTCAAGCGAAAACCGTTAAGCCAGACAAGCCCGTCGATCCAAACATGGGAGTCTTGCTGCTGAGCGCGACGACGGACAGCTTTGGCAACCTCGATGAGGTCTGGTACTATTACCGCCTCAAAGGATCCGACGATAAAAAAAGCCTCGACACGTATGGCTCCCATATCTTCAGCAGACCAGATGATTTCCCTGAAGATGAAAATAAATTAGGACGCCTCCTCGCCACCTCTCTCGAGCCGGGAGAGTATGAGCTGTTCGACTGGAAAATTCTGTTCAAGCAAGGTTTTGGAACCCTCACCGTCACACCCAAACAGGCTGCGAAGGTGCTCTCTTTCACCATTTACCCGGGCAAGATCACCTATATCGGCAATTTTCATGTCGATTCAATCAAAGGCAAGAATATATTCGGGCTGTCGGTTGCAGCCGGAGGATTCCCGGTTGTTGCCGATAAAAGTGCAGAGGATATGCCTCTTCTGAAAACCAAGTATCCGAATCTTCAGGACTGGCCGGTTGAAATCAGCGTCCCGGATGTTAAAATATGGTTCTGAAAGCACCCTGAAAAAATTGAGAGGGATGAAATGCTTTTTTGCCATGCGCTTCATCCCTCTCAATGACTTTTGATTCATTGAATTCCATCCTTTCTTTGGCTCCTGAAAATCCCGCTATCTCGTTCATCAAACGTCGCGAACGGAAGAAACAAATTCCATCAGAGAGCGTTTTGGCATGAACTCAATCCTGCCACGTTTTATGAAATTCATCGCTTCAGGAACAGCTACGATGCAGTGACGATTCTGTTAAGACGGTGCAACGTGACGCGGGAAATCCGGCTGTGTTCAACTATCTTGACCTTTGTACAGATTCATTGACGTTCCGCGATGATGCGCAGAGGATCGCCAGCGATTTCGCCGTCTGCCATTTCGACGCATTGTCTTCATAACCGCTCAAAACCGCAAGCCGATGAGCGATACCCAGGAGACTCTCTGGTTCAGAGTTAACGGTGACACGCCGCAGGGTCAGGCGGTTGGGCGGAATTTGGCCGATGGATGGAGCCTTGGCAAGGTTTCGACGCGGCGGGAGCGGATCGTTTTTTACGACACCTTCGAGACGGAGGCGCTACGCAAAGGCTTCGCGGTGATGCGCAAAAAAGGGGTGCTCTCGGTCATCGATCTTGACAGCGGCGCGGTGGAGGCTGATACTCACCTCGCCCGCACGCCGCCGAGCTTCCTGGCCGCCGATCTGCCGGAGGGCAAGGCGCGGAAGCGGCTTATGCGTTGCAGCACGTTGCGGGCATTCATCAAGCGTTGCGCCATCGACCGCTTCGTCTCGGCGTGGCGGATTCTGAATCCTGACGGCAAAACCGTCGGCACGCTCGAATACGAGTCAATCCATCCGGCGGACAAGAAGAGCGAGGCTGTTTTTCCGCGCCACTTCTCGATCACGCCGCTCAAAGGGTACAACAAGCAGCTGTCAACAATGCTTCTCGCGCTGCCCGAGCCGGTTGACCTCTATCGCGCCGCAAACTTCCGGGAGCGATTCAGCGCCATCATGGAGGCCGCCGCGCCGTTCGGCAAGGGGTACTCGGCGAAGCTCCGCCTGCAGCTCGACCCCAGCGCGCCCATCCACGAAAACGTGCGGTGGCTTTTGCAGTTCACCACCTCGGTCATGGAGGCGAACGAAGAGGGCATCCGCAAAGATATCGACTCCGAGTTCCTGCATGACTTCCGCGTCGCCATTCGCCGGAGCCGCTCAATTCTGCGCCTGCTCAACGGCGTCTTCGATCCCGAAAAGACCGCCTGGGCGCTCGCAGGAATGCGCGAATTCGGCAAGCGCACCAACGACCTGCGCGACAGCGACGTCTATCTGCTCCGCCGCGACGACTACACGCAGCTCCTGCCGCCAACGCTGCGTCCGGCGCTCGAACCATTTTTCAGCGACCTCGAAGCGGAGAAGCGCCTCCATCACCGCCAATTCTGCCGCTACCTCGCAGGCAAGGAGTATCCCGGCTTCATGGCATCGCTGAAGGAGCTGATCGCGGACGCGGCGCTTCCGGAGGCGGAGACCGCGCCACTCGCCACGCAGCCGACGGGCGAAGTGGCCGCAAGGGTAATCCGCAAAGCGCTGAAAAAAGTGCTTGGTCACGGACGTCGCACCGACGAAGAAACGACAGACGCCGAGCTGCACGAACTTCGCATCGACTGCAAGAAGCTTCGCTATTTGCTGGAATTTTTCGCTTCGCTTTTCCCGCCGAAAGCGATCTCGCAGGCGCTCCGGCAGATGAAGGCGTTGCAGGACAACCTCGGTGCGTTCGTGGACATGTCGGTGCAGATGGAGTTTTTGCAAAGCCGCCTCGAAGCGCTTCCGGTGGATCGCGGCGGCATCGGCGAAGCGGCGGCCATCGGCGGACTGCTTGCGACGCTCTACCGCGAACAGGAAAAGGTCAGGGAACAGTTTCACGAAATCTTCTCGGAATTCGACAGCGGCACGACCGGAGAGCTGTTCGACGAGCTGTTGGCAGGACTCACCGAAACATGAAAACCATCGCGCTCTACAGCATCAAGGGCGGCGTGGGCAAAACCGCCGCTGCCGTGAACCTGTCGTTCCTTGCCGCGACCGCCACGACACCGACGCTCATCTGCGACCTCGATCCGCAGGGTGCAAGCTCGTTCTACTTTCGGATCACCGCATCGAGCAAGCATAGCAGCGAAAAATTCCTGAAAGGCGACAGCAAAATCCTCAAGCAAATCAAGGCGACCGACTTCCCCCACCTCGACCTGCTCCCCTCCGACTTGTCGTACCGCAACCTCGACATCGAGCTGTCGGAGTCGAAAAAGCCGAAGAAGCTGCTGTCGAAGAACTTCGAAGGACTCGAAACGGAGTACCGCTACCTTTTTCTCGACTGCCCGCCCAACCTTACGCTCCTTTCGGAGAGCCTCTTCCGCGCCGCTGACCTGATTCTTGTGCCAATCATCCCGACGACGCTCTCTGTCCGAACTTTCACACAACTCCTCGATTTCTTTGAGGATAACGGCCTCGACACCGCGAAAATCGCCGGTTTCTTCTCAATGGAGGAGCGCAAGAAATCGATGCACCGCAAAATCGTGGAGGAGTACCAAACTCACTCAGCGATGCTGAAACAGACGATCCCCTACAGCTCAGAGGTCGAAAAGATGGGCCTCACCCGCGCCCCCCTCAACGCCACTCACCCCAACTCCCCCGCCGCAAAAGCCTACGCGACGCTGTGGGAGGAAGTGAGGCAATGGGTCGAGCGTTGAACTCATTGGCATGATACGTTCTACCGGTACTTTGTATTCACACGCAAATGGTCTCGTTTTTCGGCTCGTTCGCCGCTTTCTGACAAATCAACACTGCGCGGCTATCTCGCAGGCAGAATCCGGATCAGCGTTCCGTGACGGCCAACTTGATGGCAAGTCCGGTGAAAATCAACGCCGCTGCGCGGTTGACGACTCTGAGCGCGGAGGGTGATCGGCGGAAGCGCTCACCAAGTCCACCGGCAACGAGGCTCAACCCGCCAAAAACGATCATCGTGGCAAGGATGAAAAGCGCGCCGAGTGAAATGAACTGCGTCGTCATCGAGCCGTGGCGAGGGTCGGCGAACTGCGGAAGAAAGGCGAGAAAGAAGATCGAGACCTTCGGATTGGTGAGATTCATCACGATGCCGCGCCGGTACAGCTCGCCGCCGGAAAGCTCAGGCGTTTGCGACTCGCCGATCTCCCCGCCCGCCCGCCACGCCTGCCACGCGAGATAAAGCAGATAGAGCGCACCGGCGATCTTCAGCGCCGTGAACGCGACCGCCGAGGCCGCGACAATAGCCGCAAGCCCGAACGCCACGGCGAGCGTGTGGCCGATCAGCCCCGTGCAGAGGCCGAGGGTCACGGCGATTCCGGCGGGTCGGCCATGCTGCGCGGACTCCGCAAGCACGAACAGATTGTCCGGCCCCGGCGACAGCGCAAGCATCAAGGCCGCGGGAAAAAAGAGAAGCAACGTCTGAAGATCGATCATCGCGATACGTTTATTTACCTGTTATTGCTCCTGCAATTATACTCTCAATAATTGCCCCGGACTTCAGTCCGGGGTATG
>CAIUQW010000197.1 GCA_903901395.1 uncultured Chlorobiales bacterium
ACTTATTTACAGCCTATGAAACCAGAGTTTGTCCAGCCTGTTCCGATTCTGCGGGAACGCCCGTTCGATGGCCGCCGCCGCGTCGTGATCGACCGCGTGTTCCCTGAAATCGATGGAGGCCGCTTTCCCGTCAAGAGGGTCGAAGGCGACCAGCTGACCGTCGAGGCCGATATTTTCACCGATGGCGCTGATACCATCGTCGCCGAGCTGCTCCATCGCCGGAAAGGCGAGGCGGAGTGGAGCGCGGCTGCGATGACGCATCTCGGCAACGACCGGTGGAGGGCGTCGTTCGTAGTGGGCGAGCCGGGAATGTATGAATATACCGTCGAAGCGTGGATCGATCACTTCGAGACATGGCGCAAGGGGTTGCGCAAGAAGCTCGAAGCGGGGCAGGATGTGGCGCTCGACCTGCGCATCGGCGCGACCATCGTGGAGCTTGGCGCGGCGCGGGCGAAGGACGAGGATTCCGGCACGCTGCACCATTTCGTCGGCCTGCTCTCGGTTGGCGGAAGCGAGGCCGCGGTCGAGGCGGCGCTGAGCGAGGGGCTTGCGGCAGCCATGCAGCGCGCGCCCGACAAGGCGCTGGCGAGTCTTTACGACAAAGTGCTCCAGCTTCAGATCGACCGGAAGCTGGCCGGATTCAGCTCATGGTACGAGTTTTTTCCCCGCTCGTGGTCGGAACAGCCAGGCAGGCATGGCACCTTCCGCGACTGCATGAGGCTCCTTCCGCGCATCGCGCTGATGGGCTTCGACGTCGTCTACCTGCCACCGATTCACCCCATCGGCATGACGAAGCGCAAGGGGCGCAACAACGCGCTCGTGGCGGGGCCGGAAGATCCGGGAAGCTGCTGGGCGATTGGCGGCCCCGATGGCGGCCACACCTCGGTGCATCCCGAACTCGGCACAATGGAGGAGTTCGAGGCGTTCGTCGCGGAGGCTGAAAAGCACGGCATTTCGGTGGCGCTCGACATCGCTTTCCAGTGCTCGCCCGACCATCCGTGGGTGCAGGAGCATCCGCAATGGTTCCGCTGGCGTCCCGACGGCACGGTGCAGTTCGCCGAGAATCCGCCCAAGCGCTACGAGGATATTCTGCCCATCGACTTCGAGTCGGCGGACTGGCAGAACCTCTGGATCGCGTTGCGCGACGTCTTCCTCTTCTGGATCGGCAAAGGGGTCACGGTGTTCCGCGTGGACAATCCGCACACCAAGGGGTTCGCCTTCTGGGAGTGGGCGATTGGCTCGATCCGCGAGCAGCACCCCGAAGCGATGTTCCTTGCCGAGGCCTTCACCCGTCCCAAGCTGATGGCGCGACTCGCGAAAGGGGGCTACACCCACTCCTACACTTACTTCACCTGGCGTAACACGAAGCGCGATCTTCAGGAGTATCTGACCGAGCTGACCACCACTGAGCTGCGGGAGTACATGCGCCCGAACTTCTGGCCGAACACGCCCGACATTCTGCACGAGGAGTTACAGGGCGGCAGCCGGGCGAAGTTCGTCATCCGCTTCGTGCTCGCCGCCACGCTTTCGTCAAACTACGGCATGTATGGCCCGGCCTACGAGCTGTGCGAGCATGTGCCGTATCCCGGCAAGGAGGAGTACATCGATTCGGAGAAGTACGAAATCAAGCAGTGGGATCTCGACCGCCCCGGCAACATCCGCTCCGAAATCGCGATGGTCAACCGCATCCGGCACAACAATCCGGCGCTTCAGCAGACCAACGACATCACCTTCGTGAAGATTGATGTGGCGCAGGGGCAGGAGCACGACCAGCTCATCGGCTACGTCAAGTGCTCGCCCGACCGGTCGAACATCATCCTCACGGTGGTCACGCTCGACGACCGGAACACACGCGGCGGCTGGCTGCGCTTTCCGCTCGAAAAGTTCAGACGCCCGCACACCGAACGCTTCACGGTCGAAGACCTGATTTCGGGTCGCACCTTCGAGTGGAACGGCGAGTGGAACTACGTCGAACTCGATCCGCACCTGATGCCAGCGCATATTTTCAGGGTCAATCTGCCTTCATAACCAAACGAACTACACCAAGCACCAATGCCCAAACAAAAAGCGGTGAAAAGTTATCAGCCGGAGCATCTCTGGTACAAGGACGCCATCATTTACGAACTGCACGTCAAGAC
>CAIUQW010000198.1 GCA_903901395.1 uncultured Chlorobiales bacterium
CGGCGCATTCAAGGCGGGCGACAATCCGGACAACTTCATCGAGGCCAGCCTGAAAAAATCGGTGGCGTGCGACCTGAACGGCGACCGGAAACCCGACATCGCGGTGATCATCGAGCATCACGGCATGTGCAGCGGCGCGTTCTTCGAGCTTTCCGCGCTGCTCTCCGGCGAGAGAGGATTCACGCAGACCAAACCGGTGCTCCTGGGTGAAAACATCGAACTCATAGCGTTCAGCGCCTCCGCGTCCATGTGGCAGCCGGAAGAGCTGGACATCGTCTATCTCGGTCACGCGGATTCAGACTCCCATGCGAAGCCGACTGTACAGAAACGCGCAAGCTTTTTCCTCGACGACAACGGCCAGCTCAGCAATGATTTTTCGCAAATCCAGATCGTCAAAAAACCGGCGCTCTACCTCTATCCCGTCAGAACCGCGAAGATCGAGGTGCGCCTGACACCGGACGGCAAGGTGATCCGCTCGATTCCCGACTACAATGACCGCTGGCGCGTCACGGCGCGGCGGGACGGCATGATCGACGGCAGGTTCCGTTATCTCTTCTACGAGGCGGCGCTCGACAAGAAGATCGAACTTCCCCGTCGCGGCTGGTCAGTGCGGCGCGATGATCTCGACCGCTGGTTTGACCGCCACTTGCGCGAGATGGGACTCAACCGGGCGGAGGCCGGCGACCTGAAGGAGTACTGGCTTGAAAACCTTCCGGAAAGCCGCTTCTATACCATCAGGCTGATCGAGCCATCCGTCGTGAACCAGCGCCTCGGGCTGAAGATCGATCCGAAACCGGACAGGCTGCTGAGAGTTTTGCTCTGCTTCACACCGTCCGAGAAACCGGTAAAGATCGAACCACCGAGGCTCACCGGATTCCACAGAAAAGGATTCACCGCGGTTGAATGGGGCGGCATCCTCGACGATGGCCGCACGGTTCGCGAAGTTCGCTGACCGGCAATTTCCCGGAGCCGTGTCAGCCGCGACGGCTCCGGGAATGTTTCGGCGTCAATACAGCGGGAGGATCGCTATATTGCAAACAGAATGGACAAACCGCCGAACATAACCGGACGTGAACCATGAACGAAACCACACAAAAAGGGCCGAACGAGAAATACTGTTCCGAATGCGGCGCCATCATTCGGGCCAACGCTGAAATCTGCCCGAAGTGCGGCGTCCGGCAGATGCCGCCGCCATTCAACGTCAATCTCGGCCCGGTAACGCCCGGCGGACGAAGCCGGATCGCGGCGGCGATTTTCGCGATTCTGCTTGGTTCGCTCGGCATCCACAAGTTCTATCTCGGTCTGACCGGCTGGGGCATTGTCTACCTGCTTTTCTGCTGGACA
Organism: uncultured Chlorobiales bacterium; assembly: GCA_903901395.1. Lineage (GTDB taxonomy): Bacteria > Bacteroidota > Chlorobiia > Chlorobiales > Chlorobiaceae > Chlorobaculum. The sequence continues at coordinate 1,345 of CAIUQW010000198.1, forward strand.
GGCATTCCAGCCATCGTGGGCGTCATCGAAGGGATATTGCTTCTCGTGATGAGCGACGAAGAGTTTACGCGCCAGTACGGATAGCATCCAAAGACCGATATGGAAAGTCGTTATTCTCAATCTCTGAAGCACATGACATGGGTTCGATACTGAGCTGTAAAAATCTGAAGAAGGTCTACAACAAGCGCGAGGTGGTCAAAAGCTCGACCATCGAGGTGAAGCAGGGC
>CAIUQW010000199.1 GCA_903901395.1 uncultured Chlorobiales bacterium
CTCCGAGATCGACGCCTACTGCCGCGAGAAGGGGATTGCCTGGTTCGCATCGTGCTGGGACGAGGAGGCGGTCGATTTCATGGAGCAGTTCAATCCGCCATGTTATAAAGCGGCTTCGGCGTCTCTGACTGACCTCACTTTGCTGAAAAAAACCAAGGCTACCGGTCGTCCGCTTGTCATCTCGACGGGCATGTCCACGATGGAGGAGGTCGATGCCGCCGTCAATGAGCTTGGCCGCGACAATCTCCTTATCGCCCACACCAATTCCACCTATCCCTGCCCGATCGATGAGCTGAACCTCCGGATGATCAATACCCTGCAACAGCGCTATCCCGGCAATCCTATCGGCTATTCGGGCCACGAGGTCGGACTGGCCACCACCTGGGCGGCGGTCGCCCTCGGCGCGACCTTCGTGGAGCGCCATGTGACGCTCGACCGCGCCATGTGGGGATCCGACCAGGCGGCCTCCGTCGAAATTTCCGGCATGTCGAGGCTGGTCAACAACATCCGCGACATCGAGCAGGCGCTCGGCGACGGCGTCAAGCGAGTCTATGATGGCGAAGCCGCTGCTCGCAAGAAGCTCAGAAGGGTGTAGAATTAAGGGACTTACACGATATTTGCAAAGCCTGAAGCCGCGAAGGAGCCAACTCTTCCGCGGCTTTTTTATTGGCGCGTCTGGCTGAAGCTGAACGATTTCCCGCCCGATGGAAGCCATAGCAGAATTGTGATACCTGCCATAACCGCTCCTTTTTGATCTGCTCAACGCAATAGCTTGCTCTTTATACGTCGCTGAAAACAACTGCTGAGCATCTCCGGATCACCTTTGTCCCCGCTGTTGATCGTTTAATTTTTGTGAGAGATAAAAATAATCATCGACGATAACCTTTTATGAAAAAGGCATTTTATGGTGGTTAACAAGGTTGACGCTTTGATTTATGCGGAACTTTGAGAAAGTGTGCTGTGTAGTTCTGTTTGTGCTTTGATAAAAAAAGTACTCTTGTTCTTAGTGGTTCCTGACCAAGCAAAAAGTCAGGCTTGTTCATGTTGTAATGAGTAAAAAAAGTTGTACAGAGAAAAAAACAAACAACTCTCAAAACACATGGGGGAACAAATCATGAAAAAGATAATTATCGGATCACTCGTAGCTTTCGCTGCTCTTGGCTTTGCAGGCACTGCCCAGGCAGATTTCGGCGCGTCGTACTCGACCTCGACCTCGGCTAGTGCCTATACCGATGCAGGCGGCGTTATGGTTCTCTATGATTCGCCAAACGACGGATTTGCTAAGGTTTGTGAGTCCTGTGATGGTGGAAGCGCCTATGTGAGTGGAAGCACGGGAATCTCTAGCGTTGCCGCCGGTGCAGGAAATATTGCTGCTTTCTCGGAAACCGCTGGTACTGCTGAGGGCGGAGCAGATTTCGTGCAGTCATCGAGTACATCCGCATCAGGTGTACAAGGAACCGCTGAGTGGGGATGGAACACTGCTGGTTCAACTGGGTTTTCAGCTTCTTCGATTCCAGGTGGTAGCAGCAGTACGTCTGGTTCATGGTCTTTTTCATCACAGCACTTCTGATAAGATGAATGATGCCAAGAGCATGATTATTCTGTATTGTTGATTGGGTATTTGAGTGGCTTGCGTATGAGCGCAAGCCACTCAGGTATTGGAAATTTTAGTGCCGGTTAGGATCGAGAAATTATCGAGAGAAATGAGAAGTATGTTCTTGTGCATTTTTGGGTGACAAAAAAAAAGAAATAGTTATGAAACACATCGTAGGCATTTTATTACTCAGCGTACTCATAGCAAATACCGCACATGCCGATCCTATAACCAATACGACGTCGCAGGCTGGTTCAGCTTCTTATGCCCAGGGCGGCTCTAGTGGTATAGTAAATGGTAGTATTACTTTTGAGTCTTCCCAGCCAATTCCCTATATGCCGGGCACCTTAGGTGCTCCGGTTCTCAGCCCGACGCTTTTCAATATTCTCGGACGTCCGGCGCAGGTCAACGGCATTCCGCTGCTTGTTAAAAATCTCTATCCTATCGACGTGCATGATGTCGCCAGCGGCAGAAGCATGACGACCAAAATCATTTATAACGGATCGACTCTTCCACAAAGACCCGGAAGCAGGGATCGGAAACTCATGTATGTTTTTTCAGGCAGAGCCTATGGAGAGATTATCGGCTCTATCACGATCCAGAGCAAGAAAAACAAAGGAGATGAGGTTGATTTGCCGACGCTGGTCTATGATGCGGCGCAGTACATTGGCAATCGCCAGGATCTCGCGGGCTATAACATTACCTTGCTAAGCCTGCCACAGGGCGTTTCTTTCGCAATGGGCGTCGATTCTAAAGGTCGCGGCTATTCCATGTCACCGTTGGTTTCGGGACTGATCAACGGCCCTGCAGGCGTGATCGCCGGTATGGCCTCCGGTGTTGCTGATTCAAAAGGCATCACCGTTCCTACGGGTATCGTCGGATGTACTTTCCTTATTGTTGCCGAAACAGAAAATTCCGCACCTATCGATCTGATGGCGCGTTACTCCGATGATCTGTCAAGAGATATTGATGCGACAAAAAACGGTAATGGCAATGGACGGAAAAAATATGAAGCAACCAAAGAAGAGTAAATTATTTTTCGTTTCAATTGGTCTGATTTCTCTGTTTTGAAGTTGAAATAAATCTGGCAGACACAGGAAAAGATGAGCTGAATGGTATCATTTCCATTCAGAGATGGTGAGACAAAAAACGACGATTGATGATGAAAGGATGAATGATGATCATGAAAGTCTGACAGATTTTTTATAAAGGCACTTTGAAAAAGTTTCGTGAGCGTCTGATCTGCAAAGAGAAAGGCGCACAACAAACGGGGGATTCCGGACGCGTGATGCATAATGATGATGATCTCGACGCATAGGGACTGACGCGACACCGGGAAGCATAACCAGTTTTCAAAGTGCCTTTTAATATTTGGGGTTCACAGCCGCTGGCGCAGAGAGAAAGCGCCAGCGGCTGTGTTGTTTCATGACGACATAGTTGCCATTCAGTTGTTGCTATATTTCAGCTGCTCCCTTAAATTTACCCCCTGATTGCCAGGCTGCGGAGCGCGCGGTCGGGCGGTCTTCGATGTTCATTTTCGAAAAGGGAGGTCAATCCCGTTTAATTTTATCCAGCAAGAGCATTATGAGCAGCAACGCCACATCACCCGTTCGTGAGTTCGAATACAAGGCCGAAATGAAGCAGCTTCTGGACCTGATCGTCCATTCGCTGTACACCCATCCTGAAATCTTCCTGCGCGAGCTGATCTCCAACGCCTCCGACGCGCTCGGCAAGGCGCGTTTCAGGATGCTCTCCTCCGACGAGGGACTCGACAGGTCGGGCGATCTCAAGATCACCATCACCGTCGATAAAGAGTCCGGCAACTTTGTGATCGAGGACACCGGCATCGGCATGAGCGAGGAGGAGCTTATCGCAAACCTCGGCACGGTGGCCAAGTCTGGTACGCTCGGCTTCATGGAGGCGCTCAAGGAGCAGCAGACGGATGGGCAGCGGCTCGACGCCAATCTCATCGGCCAGTTCGGCGTGGGCTTCTACTCGGTCTTCATGGTGACCGACGAAGTGACCGTCGAGACCAAAAGTATCGAGAGTGGCTCACAGGGATGGCGCTGGAAATCCTCCGGCCAGGGTTCCTACACCATCGAGCCTGCCGAACGCGAAGTTCGTGGCACCCGCATTTCCTTCACCCTCAAGGAGGAGTTCAAGGAGTTCGCCGAAGAGTATCGCGTCGAGCAGGTGATCAAAAAATACTCCAACTTCGTGGAGTATCCCATCTGCATCGGCACCCGCCAGATCAACAGCATGACGGCGCTCTGGCAGCGTCCGAAGAGCGAGCTGAAAGAGGAGGAGGTGAACGAGTTCTACAAGTTCATCGCCAACGATTTCAAGGATCCGCTCGACTATCTGCACGTGTCGGTCGAAGGCGCGGTGAGCTTCAAGGCGCTGCTTTTCATTCCCTCCGAAGCGCCGATGGAGCTGCTCTACAACCAGGGCGCTCTCGAAAAACGCGGGCCGCAGCTTTATGTCAAGAAGGTGCTTATCCAGAACGAGTGCCGCGATCTTCTGCCGGAGTATCTGCGCTTTGTCAGCGGCGTGGTCGATACCGAGGATCTCTCGCTGAACGTGTCGCGCGAGCTGGTGCAGGCAAGCCCGGTGATGGCCAAGATCAAACAGATTCTCACCAGCAAGCTGCTTGGCTGGTTCGACACCCTCGCCAGGGAGCAGCCGGAGAAGTTCCGCACTTTCTACAAGGCGTTCGGCACCATCATCAAGATCGGCCTCAACACCGATTACACCAATCGCGACAAGATTATTGACCTCTTACGTTTCGAGACCACCAAGACCGCCGAGGGCGAATACGTCACGCTGAAGCAGTATTCGGAGCGCATGGCCGAGGGGCAGACCGAGATTTACTTCCACTCCGGCAACAGCCGAAGCCAGATGCTCGTGCATCCCAACCTCGAATACTTCAAGAAGCGCGACATCGAGGTGCTGCTGCTCTCCGACCCGGTCGATGTGTTTGTGATTCCCTCCATTTTCGAGTACGACAAGAAGCCGCTCAAGTCGATCGAGAAGGCTGAGATCGATACGAGCACGGTCGAGCCTGAAGGCGAGCGCCTCGGCGCGGAAGGCACCGTTGGCGTAATTTCGCTTTTCAAGGAGGTGCTGGGCGACCGCATCGCCGACGTGGTCGAATCGAAACGCCTCGTCAGTTCGCCGGTGACGCTGGTGAGCGGCAAGGACGCGATGGACAGCCAGTTCGAGAAGATGATGAAGATGATGAGCAAGGATGCCGACATGCCCGCGTCGAAGAAGATTCTCGAAGTCAACACCGCGCACCCGATCATCCGCAATCTCGCGGGCAAGTATGCCGTTGGCCTTTCGACCGATCCGGTCGTTCGCGCAGCGGTGACGCAGCTTTTTGAAAGCGCGCTCCTGCTCGAAGGCGATCTCGAATCGGTGGCCGATTACGTCTCGCGCATGAACGAGCTGGTCGAGGCGGCGACGCGCTCGTAAAGAAAAAGACATTGGGCTAAAGCCCGGTAATTAATGGTCATATCCCTATCCCCGTCCCGAACGCTTTCGGGACGGGGTTTATGGGTAACGCAAAATGACCAAGAGCTTTAGCCAAATCTCTTTTACGACTGTTCTGTTGATGGAGGAATCTCTCAGCCATTCTTTATTTTCAAACGGTCTGCCGGAATGCGTGGTTGCTGCCGACAGGCCGTTTGAACGGTAACCCATTAAATATCATTTATTTGTGAGTCAACTCTCTGAAACCGATCTGCGTCATATCGCCGGATTCCAGAAAAACGAGATCACCGAGCACCATATCTACAAGAATCTCTCGGAGCGGGTCGATGGCGTAAAAAATCGCCGCATTTTTGCCCAGATTGCCGATGACGAACTTCGTCACTACCAGGTCTGGAAAAAATTCACCGGGCGGGATGTGGAGCCGGATCGCTTCAGAATCTGGTTCTTTTCGCTGATCGCCTCGCTGCTTGGCTTCACCTTCGCCGTCAAATTGATGGAGAACGGTGAGAAGAACGCGCAGAAGGCGTATGAGCGCGTGTCGAACATGGGCAGCCAGATTGGCGCGCTCATCAAGGACGAGGAGGAGCATGAACAGGCGCTGCTCACCGTGCTCGACGAGGAGCGGCTGCAATACACCGGCTCGATCGTGCTTGGCCTGAACGACGCGCTTGTCGAGCTGACGGGTGCTCTTGCGGGCCTGACCTTCGCTTTGCAGAATACGCGGCTCGTGGCGCTGACAGCGATGATCACCGGCTTTGCCGCTGCGCTTTCGATGGCTTCGTCGGAGTATCTCTCCACCAAAACCGAAGCGGGCGCGAAAAGCCCTGTCAAAGCGTCGATTTACACCGGCGTTGCCTACATCATCGCCGTGGCAGTGCTGATCGCGCCTTATCTTTTGCTGAACGATATCTATCTGAGCCTTGCCCTTGCGTTTGGTGGCGCGCTCACGGTGATCGCGCTGTTCAACTACTATGTCTCCGTCGCGCAGGAGGTGCCGTTCAAAAGCCGCTTCCTTGAAATGGCCGGGCTGATCGTGGTGGTCTCCGGCATCAGCTTTCTCGCAGGACTCGCGATCCGGCACTTTTTCGGGGTGACGGTGTAAAGGGCTTCATGGACTTGGTGGACGGCGTAGACGATGTTTATTCTGGGCTATCTCCGACTTTCGTCATTGCGAGCGTAGCGAAGCAATCCAGACGTTCATAGTGTGAAAAATGGATTGCCGCGTCGCTTTGCTCCTTTCCATGAACATGGATGATTTTTCTGACAAATCACTTTACCTGTGGCAGCAAACAGCAAAAGATTGGACTGAAGTCCAGTTGCTTTTCTGATTGACTCACCCCGGCTTGAAAGCCGGGGCAATTTGAATGTAAGAGAGATGAATGTCCGTCGGGATAAATCCCTCCTGAATCTGACTGAGTCCATCGCTCTCTTCAACCATTGCCCCGGACTTCAGTCCGGGGTTGATGAAGCATTAATAAATCGGGGCTTTAGCCCAATTTCTTTTTCAGAGTTGGCTGCGCTCTTCCTCGAACAAATATACACACTGTTCATTGTC
>CAIUQW010000200.1 GCA_903901395.1 uncultured Chlorobiales bacterium
AGTGCGCCACGGCGATGAGATTCACCTCCGGCGGCAGCTTGTAGGCCGGATGGCCCCAGTAGCCGTTCGAGAAGATGCCAAGCTGGCCGCTCTCGACGAAAGCGACGAGCCGCTGCTGCAAATCCTTGAAATAGCCTGGCGACGACTTCGGCCAGGGTGAAATACTCTGCGCTATCTCGGAGGCCTGTTTGGGATCGGCCTTGAGAGCGCTGACCACATCGACCCAGTCGAGCGCGTGCAGATGGTAGAAGTGCACGAGGTGATCCTGCGTGTGCTGGGTCGCCTCCATCAGATTGCGGATGATTCGCGCATTCGGCGGAATCTCGATGCCAAGCGCGTCCTCGACGCATCGCACTGACGCGAGCGCGTGCACGGTTGTGCAGACACCGCAGATTCGCTCGGCAAAAGCCCATGCATCGCGAGGATCACGCCCTTTCAGGATCACCTCTATACCGCGCCACATGGTGCCGGTGCTGTACGCCTCTTCGATGACGTTGGCGTCGTTCATCTTCGCCTCTATTCTCAGATGCCCCTCGATGCGGGGAATCGGATCGACAACTATTTTTTTAGCCATGCCTTGAACTCCCTTGGTTTACTGTTCTTGCTCTTTGTCGTGCGATTTCTTCTTCACCGCGGTCACAGCCGCGTGAGCCGCCGCGCCAGCAGCCGCCGCGCCAACCGCCACCATGCCGATCTTGTCGGCGGTGGTGTCCGTGCCAAGGAACGACACATCAGCGAGCCTTGTGTAGAATGGTCCTTTGTCCCAGAATCCCGGCTCGGAGCAGCCGATGCAGGGATGGCCGGAACCAATCGGGAAGCTTGTACCAGCGTTCCACTGAATCTTCGAGCAGGAGTTGTAGGTGGTCGGCCCTTTGCATCCCATCTTGTAGAGACACCACCCTTTCCGGGTTGACTCCTCGTCGAAGCCGCGCACGAACATACCAGCATCGTAGAATGCGCGGCGATAGCACTTATCGTGAATCCTCGTGCCGTAGAAGGCTTTCGGACGTCCCATTCTGTCGAGTTCCGGCAACTTGCCAAAGGTGTGGACATGGGTGATCACGCCGGTCATCACCTCGGCGATGGGCGGACAGCCCGGCACCTTGACAATCGGCTTGTCCTTGATGATCTTGTCGATCGGTTGCGCTCCGGTCGGATTGGGATTGGCGTTCTGCACGCAGCCGAATGAAGCGCATGCGCCCCAGGCGATCACTGCCGCCGCGCCAGCCGCCGTCTCCCTGACGACGTTCAGGAACGAGTCGCCGCCAACCATGCAGTAGACGCCGTCATCCTTCGTGGGCACGTTACCCTCAACGGCGAGGATATACTTGCCATTGTACTCCTTCATGATCTTCCGCCGGACATCTTCGAGCTGCTGGCCAGCCGCAGCGCTCAGCGTGTCGTCGTAATCGAGGGAGATCATGTTCATCACCATGTCGCCAACGATGGGATGTGATGAACGGATGAAGGATTCTGTGCAGCAGGTACATTCGAGGCCGTGAAGCCAGATTACAGGAGTGCGGGGTTTGGTCTCCATGGCATGGACGACCTTTGGAAGCAGCGATGGAGCGAGTCCGAGCGAAACTGACGTGAGACTGCAAAACTTGAGAAAATCCCTTCGTGAGAGGCCGCGAGACTGAAACACCTCCGCAAAAGTTTGCTTGGTGGGCATGTACACCTCCGTGAATGTTAATGATAGTTCACGGTATCCGGGAAAAACCGGCGTCAACCCGTGCTTTTCCTCGATTACCAACTGAGCGTCAACTGGTTATATTTAAATATACATAACAATCGTTATTTCCGAAAAACCAGACCCGACATTAATTTATTAACTAATTTTATCGGATACAATAAAAAACCCGGCCTTCTCGAAGATCGACCGGGTTTTATCAGGCTTTTATGCGCTATTTATGTCAAATCGTTCAGTTCAGCAACGCACCGAAAAGTACCGATGAATATTTTGCATAGTTGACAACCGGCTGGAAGAAAAGACCAAAGTAGAGCGTGGCAATCATCAGCGCGGCGGTAATGATTTTCGCGCCCATGCCGGTCTCGATCACCCCCTCTTCCTGACTCTCCGATTCACGCAGATACATGTTGAGCGGAATCAGCATGTAGTAGTAGAGCGAAATGACGCTGGTGAGAATACCGATCAGGGCGAGCCACATGAAGAGGCTCCCTTTCGAAAGCAGCGCGGAGAAGATCATCAGCTTGCCGATGAAACCGAAGGTTGGCGGCAGACCGACCAGAGAGATCAGGAACACGGTCAGGGCAGCGCCAGCAAGCGGCATCCTTTTGCCGAGACCCCGGTAATCTTCGAGGTTCTCGCTGCCGGTGTGGTTGGCGATGACGATCACCACATAGAAAGCGCCATAGTTCATCAGAAGATAAGCAGCGAGATAAACCAGTGTTGCCTGCGTGCCGAGCTGATCCATCGTGATGATGCCGAGCAGCAGATAACCGGCGTGAGCGATTGACGAGTAGGCCAGAAGACGCTTGACATTCTTCTGCCAGATAGCCACGACGTTACCGTAGATCATCGAGGCCGCCGAAACAATCATCAGAATCCAGAGCCAGTCAATCTGCAGGAAACTGATCTCGCCCATCATGCCATGAGGCACGGCAATGTAGAAAAAGCGCATCAGCATGGCGAAACCGGCGGCTTTCGAGCCGACTGAAAGATATGCCGTCACGGGCGTGGGAGCGCCTTCGTAGACATCTGGACTCCAGAAGTGGAACGGCACTGCGCCCATCTTGTAGCCGAAACCGGCAACGATGAGCAGCACGGCGAGAATCATCACCAGCGGATTGTAGCCATGCATGGTAAGCAGCATTGCAATCTTGCTGATGTTGGTCTGTCCTGTCATGCCGTAAATCAGCGAGAAGCCGTACAGCAGCATACCAGACGACACTGCGCCATAGACAAGATACTTCAGGGCTGCTTCCGACGAACGAATCTCACGCTTCAGGTATCCGGTCATCGCATAAGCCGAAAGGCTGACCAGCTCCATGGCGAGGAACATCATCAAGAGGTCGGTCGAGGAGGCCATCATCATCATGCCGACAACCATGGCGACCAAGAGCGCATAGTACTCGCCCATGCCGGACTCCTGCTTTTTGAGCGGAGTGTCGATCCAGGTGGTCAGCACGGCAAGTATGCCCGAGGCCACGAAGAAGTACTTGAAAAAGATACCGAAGCGGTCAAGCGCGTACATGCCGAAAAAGAACTCGGAATCCGGCATCGCCTGCTGCTTGAAGATATAGAACAGGCTGCCGACGAGACCGGCGATGGTTACTATGGCAAGGAACCGTCCGTTCTTCCTCCCCGTGACCAGATCGAGAATGATCAGCACCATGAAGAGCGCTGACAGATAGATTTCAGGGACAAAATATCCGGCTCCACCCTTCAGAATCGAGATGATGCTCTGTATTTCAGCGCCTGATGGCATTTCGAACATATTTCTCCAACGTTTATGCTTTTAAACGGAACACCGGATCAATGCACGGCCGACATGGCAACCGGCGCGAGAACCTGAACAAGTTTGTTAATGCTGGTCGTCAAGAGACCCATGACCGGCATCGGATAGATACCGAGCGCGATGACGATGATACCGAGCGGAACGAGCATGGTCAATTCGCGAGCGTCGAGATCGAGCTTGCCTTTCCAGTCATGGAAGTGAATGTGCTCATGGCCGTGACCATCTACTTCGAGTTCGTACAAAGCGTCAGGCTTGCGCTTGCCGAGAAACATCCTCTGCAGCGACCAGAGCAGGTAAGCCGCGCCAAAGACGATACCGAGCACCGATACCATAGCGATAGGTCGGGTGATGGGCTCTCTGAACGAGCCGACGAAAACAAGCGCTTCGGAGATGAAGCCGCTGAGACCGGGCAGACCGAGCGAGGCAAACCATGCAACGATGACGACACCGGTATAAACAGGCATGTAGGAGGCCAGACCACCGAACTTGTCGATCTGACGGGAGTGAGCGCGGTCATAAATCACGCCGACCAGAAGGAAGAGCATGGCGGTGATGGTGCCGTGGTTGAACATCTGGTAGAGCGCGCCCAGCATACCTTCGCTGTTGGCAGCGGCAAGACCGAGCAGAACGTAACCCATGTGGCTGATCGACGAATAGGCGACCATCTTCTTGAGATCCTGCTGGGCAAGCGCGCAGAACGCGCCGTAGATGATGTTGATCGCGCCGAACACGCCAATCACATACATACCAGCCTGAAACACTTCAGGGAAAAGCGGGAAGTTGATCCTCATCATGCCGTAAGTACCGAGCTTCAGAAGTACGCCGGCCAGAATAACCGAAATCGGGGTCGGAGCCTCAACGTGCGCGTCAGGCAACCAGGTGTGGAACGGGAACATCGGAACCTTGATTGCGAAACCGACGAACAGAACGGCAAAGGCGATATATCTCCACTGCTCACTGCCGGGGCCAAGAATCGTGCCCTTGATATAGTTGGCCTGGTCAGCCATGGCAACGAGACTGAAGGTATGGCTACCGGTCAGCGGATCGATGACGCTGAAATAGAGACCGATCATGACGAGCAGCATGAAGACCGAACCGAACAGCGTGTAGAGGAAGAACTTGATCGCGGCGTACTCCCTGTTCGGGCCGCCCCAGATACCGATGAGGAAGTACATCGGCAGAAGCATGAGCTCCCAGAACACGTAGAAGAGGAAGAAGTCGAGCGCAACGAAGCAGCCCATCATAGCCGTGCTGAGCAGGTTGTACAGGATGAAGTAACCCTTGACCTGTTTCTGGATCGGCCAGCTCGACAGAACGCCGATAATCGAAATCAGGGCGGTCAGCAGCACCATCGTGATTGAGATGCCGTCAACGCCGAGGAAGTACTCGATGCGCAGCGGGCCGAACGAGCCGAGATCGAGCGTGATCCACGGAATTCTTTCGATCAGCTGGAAAGAGCCGACTGGCGATCCGCCTGGTGCGGCCACGATACCCGCCATAGTGGGATCGTAATGACGCCAGATGAGGACGGCGAGCACGCCCTGGGCCAGTGCGGCCACGAGCGAGACGATCCTGATGATCTGCTTCTGCGACGCGGGCACGGCCAAAATAACGAGTCCGGCTATGATCGGCAGAAATACAATGAAGCTCAGCATGTTCAGTACCTGTTATGTTCGGAGATAAATTAAATCGTTCGGTTATTTTATGAGTTGCGCGATGTAAAAAGCGAAATACCCCAGCACCGCCACAACCACCATGACAAGATAGGTTTGCACCTTGCCCGTCTGGATCTTCCTGAGGACAGCGCCGGTCGTCTGGACAGTGAAAGCCGTGAAGTTGACCATTCCGTCCACGACATACTTGTCAACGCCGCCATTAAAGAAGGCGAACTTCCTGAAGATGGTCGCGACGCCGTTGACGATGCCATCGACGATGTTAGCGTCGAACCAGGCGAGAATCTTCGAGATCAGCATCGAGCCTTTGATGATGGTCGCATCGTAAATCTCGTCCCAGTACCATTTGTTGAAAGAATAAAGGTAGAGCGGACGGATGTTCTGCGCGGTCTTGTCGGGATCGATGATCCTGAAGACATAGACGATGAAGGCCATGCCGATACCGGCGAGCAGCATCAGCGACGAGAGCTTGATGGCGTTCCAGTGGTTGGCGTGCGTCATGTGCGCGATCTCCGCCTGGCGAGGATCGGCGTAAACCGGGCCGTGACCTTCGCCCTCGGTCGAAGCGGCTTCAGCGTGAGCAGCTGGGGCGGTTTCGACATGCTGCGTGTCGGTGTGCGCCTCGGCAAGCAGCTTGCCAGCTTCGGGAACAGAAAGGTTCGCCCCTTCATGCGCGGCCTCGGTCGAGGCGACAACCGTCGCCGGGGTCTGCACGAGATGCATGAACCAGCCTTTGCCGCCATCGAGCGGATCGGGCGAGAATACGATGAAAACCGAAAGCGTCGCGAGAAGCACGAGCGGGAAACGCATGTTCCACGGCACCTCGTGAACCTCGTGGTGACCATGATCTTCGTGGCCATGATCATCATGACCATGCGAAGCGTGCGCGGCGTGCGCATCGTGGCCGTGATCTTCGGCTGGCTTGAGATGCGTGCGGCTCTCGCCGAAGAAAACCAGCCAGACCTGGCGGCCCATGTAGAAGGCGGTCATCACCGCCGCGGCGAAGCCGAGCGCAGGAACGAGATAGTAGATGCCACCGCCTTCGACCTGCGCGAAGCCTAGCGCGCCAGCGAGAATGGCGTCCTTCGAGAGGAAGCCGCTGGTAAGCGGAAGACCGGCAAGCGCGAGCGTGGCGATGCTGAAGGTGACGAATGTCCAGGGCATCTTCTTGTAGAGGCCTCCCATCCAGCGCATATCCTGCTCATGGTGCATGGCGTGAATGATCGCGCCCGAACCGAGGAAGAGGCAAGCCTTGAAGAAAGCGTGGGTAAGCAGGTGGAAGAGCGCCGCTGAGTACGAGCCAACGCCCATGCCGAGCACCATGTAGCCGAGCTGCGAAACGGTCGAGTATGCGAGCACGCGCTTGATGTCGTGCTGCGTGATCGCGATAGTGGCAGACATGAAGGCCGTGAATGCGCCAACGAAGGCGATCACCTGCTGCGCTTCGGGAGTCAGGAGGACGAAGATACGAGCCACGAAGTAGACGCCAGCCGCAACCATCGTCGCCGCGTGGATAAGCGCCGACACAGGAGTCGGGCCTTCCATCGCGTCCGGCAGCCAGACATGCAGCGGGAACTGGGCCGATTTACCGACGCAGCCCATGAAGAGCAGCACGCCAGCGGCGGTCAGCCAGGCCTGCGACATGTGGAAGTCGCCGTTCTTGATATGCTCGTAAATCTCCTGGTAGCCGAAGGTGTGGTACTGCGAATAGAGAATCAGGATGCCGAGCCACATGCCGATGTCGCCAACGCGGTTGGTGAGAAAGGCTTTCTTCTGTGCGTCGGCGGCGCTGTCTTTATAGAAATAGAAGCCGATGAGCAAGTAGGACGAAAGACCGACAAGCTCCCAGAACATGTAGATCGAGAAGAGGTTGTCAGAGAGCACGATGCCGATCATCGAAAAGGTGAAGATGCCGAGGTAGGCGAAGAAGCGGCCGTACTTCGGATCGCCGTGCATGTAACCGGTCGAATAGAGATGCACCAGCGTGCTGATCAACGTGACCATGGCGAGCATGATCGCCGTCAGGTTATCGATCACGATGCCCATCTTGACCTGTAGCGGTCCGACGCCGGGCACATTGCCGAAGTCGAGCCAGGTGAAGTCCCAGGCAAGCCTGAAAGCCGGATCGTAATGCTGAACGACAACCTGCCAGAAAATGGTCAAAGCGCAGCCGAAGGCTGTTCCCACCAGACCGAGTCCGATGAAATCGCCCATTCGGGGAAGCCTGCGGTTAAAGAATATCAGCACCACAAACGAGAGCAGCGGCAGTAGCAGGACAGCTATCGATAACTGGATTAAACTGTGCATCATGTTTCGTTTTACAAAGAATTTGCAGCTATAAGTCTTTTGGCGTTGCGGATCACTCCTTCATGGTGTCCACGCGGGAAACATCGACCGTCTTGAAGGTCTTGAATATATTGATCACGATAGCGAGCGCGACGGCAGCCTCGGCGGCGGCCAGCACGATCACGAAAAGGCTGAACATCACGCCATCCATCCCTCCGTTATATTTCGAAAAGGTCAGAAAGTTGATGTTGGCCGCGTTCAGGATAAGCTCCACGCCCATCAGAATGACGATGGCATTTTTGCGGGTCATCACGGCAAACATGCCGAGACCGAAAAGGATGGCCGAAATCGTCAGAAAGTGGTTGAGACCGATCGACAGTAACTGTTCCGTTAACATGGACACTCCTTAATGTTCTTTTTTATGAGCCTTGTCGTAGCGGGCCAGAAACGCCGCTCCGAGCAGCGCGACCAGCAGCACGATGGAGACCATCTCGAATGGCAGCATGTAGCGTGACATGGTCTCGAAGCCGATGCGCTCTACGACGCTTCCCTGAAGCTGCATCATGCCGGGCATCCAGCCTCCGGCGGCACTGGCGTTGTAGAAAGCAAACAGCAGACCACCAATCAGAAGCAGCGTCAACAGAACGCCGGGCACGACGTGAATCACATCTGCCTTCAGCTCGGTCTGCATGATGGTGTTCGTGAACATGACGCCAAAGAGCAACAGCACCAGAATACCGCCGACATAGACGACCACCTGGGTCACGGCGATGAAGTCCGCGCTGAGAAAAACATAAAGTGCCGCCACGCCGAAAAAGGTGAAGAGCAGCGAGAATGCCGAGTAGATGATATTCTTCGAAAAGACCACGAACGCCGCCGACAGAACCGTCACGGCTGCGAAGATGTAGAAGATAATAGGGATGGTCAGTTGATTCATGATGATCTGCACTTGTTGGTAATCTCGTTTCCAGTCAGCAGCCGGTTCAGGCTTCACCCTCTTTTTGTTGCGGCGCGGGCTTTGGCGCGGGCTTCGGAGCCGGTTTGGCTGCCGGAGCGCCTGCGGCTCCCGCTGCGGCTTTCTCTTTTGCCGCCTGCGCCTGCTGTTCGGCAAGTTTCTTCTTCTTCGCTTCGGCCTCGATCTTCGAGAGGTTGCCGAAGTGATAGAGCATATTCTTCACGTCGAACTCCGAGAAGTCGGCCACCGGCGTGTGATAGATACAATCAGTCGGGCAGACGCTGACGCAGATGCCGCAGGTCATGCATTTGGCGGTATCGATGTCGAACACAGGCACCCACATGCGCTTCTGCTGACCGCCGGAGGTTTTGCCGCACGCCGCGAGATCATCGGCGGTTGCCTTGATGGTCTGAATTTCGATGCACTGCACCGGGCAGGCACGCTCGCACTGGCAGCAGCCGATGCAATCGTCGATATTGACATACAGACGATAACGTCCATGAGGCGGAGTCGGGATCGCCTCCTTCGGATACTGAAGGGTGCACAGGCCGTCAACCTGTTTGAAGTAATCGGCATCGTCGATACCGGCATCACCTTTGCGCTTCACCGCATTGAAGAAGTGCTGGAGGGTGATGGCCATACCGGTGGCGATGGTGGTCGCGCCGATTTTTATATTACTGAAGTACTCACTCATGTTGTCTTGTCTTCTTGCTTGCCTGTATATGCTCTATGATTGCATCCACGATGCTGTTACCGGTAGATTTCCCAGATGGCCGTCAGCACGAACGAAACGAGCGCGAACGGCGTGAGCACCTTCCAGCAGAGATACATGAGCTGGTCTACCCTGAGTCTGGGAAGCGTCCAGCGAAGCCACATCTGCACGAAGATGAAGAAGAAGCCCTTCATGATGATCCAGAAAGCGCCCCATGCCGGGCCGTTGGTCATGTCGTTGAGATGCAGTCCACCGATGTTCGGCAGCGGCGACGCCCAGCCGCCGAGGAAGGCGACGGAGAGCACGGCGGAGACCATGAACATGCTGCCGTACTCCGCGAGGAAGATCACGGCGAACTTCATGCCGCTGTACTCGGTGAAGTAACCGGCGACAAGCTCGGATTCAGCTTCGGGAATGTCGAATGGCGCGCGGTTGGTCTCGGCAAGCGAGGAGATGAAGTAGATCAGGAACGGCAGCCAGGCAATCGGATTGTTGAACAGGAACCAGTGCATGAAACCGCCGGGGCCGGTCTGCATCACAGTGATCTGCTGCATGCTCAGGGTTCCGGCAAGCATCGCGGCGCAGAGCAGCGCGATGGATGCGGGAATTTCGTAGCTCACGATCTGGGCAACGCTACGAACCGCGCCGTAGAGCGCCCATTTGTTGTTCGAGCCCCATCCGGCGGCAAGAATACCTACCACCTCGATGGCCACGATACCGACAGCGTAGAAGAGACCGACGTTCAGGTCAGCGCCGATGAAGGCCGGGCCGAAGGGCAGAACGGCGAAGGCGAGAAACGAACCGACGAAGAGAACGCCGGGGCCGATGACGAAGAGGAACTTGTCAGCCGCAGTCGGCACGATATCCTCTTTCTGAAGAAGCTTCAGGATGTCGGCCAGCGTCTGAAGAATACCCCAGAAACCAACCTCCATCGGGCCGAGCCTGTCCTGCATGAAGGCGGAAATCTTGCGCTCGCCGTAAACGCCGTAGGTCAGCGCGTAGAGAGCGATGAATACGAGCGGAATGACCGCAACGATAACCAGCCCGAGCGGAAACCAGCCTATGGAGAAGCCTGAAAGGGCGTCGGACCAGGTATTGAGAGATGGTGATGAACTCATATCAATAAGGCGAACCTGCTTGAAATAAAAGTGTTGTCTTGAAAACGGTCAGCGG
>CAIUQW010000201.1 GCA_903901395.1 uncultured Chlorobiales bacterium
AAATATCGCTTGCATTTTCAATCACATACCGTATATTAAGACCACTCTGAAGAACGGTATGGCTTTCGGAAGGGCCCTTAGCTCAGTTGGTCAGAGCAAGCGACTCATAATCGCTGGGTCGTAGGTTCAAGTCCTACAGGGCCCACCAGCTGAAATGAAGTTTTACATGGCGTGTTCGTCTAGTGGCCCAGGACATCGCCCTCTCAAGGCGAAGATCACGGGTTCGAATCCCGTACACGCTACAAGTATAAGTCCCGGTACAGGTCGGGACTTATACACTATGCACCCGTAGCTCAACTGGATAGAGCATCTGACTACGGATCAGAAGGTTAGGGGTTCGAATCCTCTCGGGTGTACCAGAAAACACAAGGACTTACGGGAATCTCCTCGTAGGTCTTTTTTGTTTTATGGCCTCTCCACTGCTCCACCATCCGTCCGCCTCTCCGCTCGATCAAGCGCCTCGAATCAAGCGGTTTTCAATACACAACGGATTTCCCTCAAAAAGCGACAAAACCACCAAGGAGATCGCCGATGAACCCGGCGTCAACAGCACCGTCGTCAACTCGCTCGAACTGCTCCTGGGCTTTCCGGAACTGGAAGAGCTGAGCATCACCGGCATGCTCGTCGATTCGATTGCGCCGCTTATGGAGCTGATGAGTCTGGAAAAACCGGAGCTGTCGGCGGGAAGAATTCCGCACTCCGAAATCAACCGCTTCATGCAACTGAATCCGGCGGGCGAAGTGATCATCAAGCACTGAAATCTGCGGGACGTTGAGAACAGGAAATGCAACGGGGAAAACGGCTGGATTGATATGCCATCATCCCCGTTTTGCGTTGCGGATGGATTGGCTTTTTTGCTGATTGCCGAAATTTAAAGTGTAAAGCAGTGTTAGCCTGAATTTTTCACAAATTCAAATTTATTCTGATAACCCTCATCGTCAGCTTGTTCCATTTGTTCATTAAGCTTCTCTTTTAGCAACTCAAAATTTCTATCTGATGCAATATTTAAATTTGGAGTATAGAGTAAGCATATATCCAGGCAATGATCCGTTGGCGAATATCCATCTATCCTGATAGCAGTTTGCGAATGATTTGGAATATTTAAAACCGTGTGATGCAGAAAAGTTACGCCTGACTTGTGATTTAACTCAACAAGTTTAGTTGTCATGAACTGAGTACTGACTTTCTGAATTAAATTTTTATCAATCAACGAGGTAATGCATAAAGCCAGGTTTCCTGTCAAAGAAGTGTTTATTTCACTTTCATATTGATATTGTTCATCGGGGTCCATTAAAACAACTGGTTTGCCGTCAATATAAAGACTCGAGTCACAGAAAATCGATAATGAAACAAAGTCTGAAGTTTCCATCATTGCAATTTCCCACAATGCCTTCAAGCTGATTGCGCCAGGACATTTATCGTTTTCTGCAACGATTCGCGCAAATAAATTTACTCTCCAGCTCTCATTGCGTCGAGAAGCTAAATCCTCGAACATGTCCCACCACACGGCCTCACTTTCTGATGCTGAATCATCCGAGATATCTTGATCAGTATCGGCGTAAAGCAGAGCCAATTTAATTGTTTTAAGTAAGCGATACTCTTTTTCAAGCTGATCTAACTGAACTCTTAAAAGCGGAGTATTGCCTTCTTTTGAAATTGATGATTCGATTAATTTTCTTCTTGTATCCTGCATTATTTTAAACGTCTCGTCAAATGCTTCTTCGTGATGGCGAAGTTGCTGAAGTCTCAAACGACCTGCCACTAAAAAATCCCGGACTATTCGTGGAGCGTATGCAAGTAATAACCGACTTAAGCCTGCTGGTTTATTTTCTAATGCACCATCTAAAGCTGAAACAGTTTGTTCGGCAGTTTTTGCAATTGTAGAGATGTCCATTTTATTATGTAATATTACTGGTTATTTTGATATGGACGATGATCTTTGATTCTGCTTACTCATAATTGAAAATGTTAATATGGCGAGACATTTTTTGTATTCTGAGTGTATTTCTCTTGTTATTTTTTAATCAATTCCATTTCGGCATAGCTATGGGGTATGAAATTAAGCATAATTTCTGCTGGTTGCTATAATATTAATCCGGCCATCAAAATTCTCAAAAAATTGCCCCGGACTTCAGTCCGGGGTATGCAGATAAGACAAAACTAATAAAGGCTTTAGCCTAATTTCATTCAACGACAGCGATTGCGGTTTATTATGGCCGGAGTAATAATGGTAATAAACGACGTTCGATCACGAGAGAAAATATACAAATTGAAGATCATTTCGTCAATTTGTATAAAAATCCCAGCTACGACGCGATAACGAGCATGCTCCCGGCTCGCCATCTCACTCCTTTTTTGCCGGATGAGCTACGCTGAACTGCGGGACGAAAACCAGGCGGAAGCCAGCAAGGTGGCGAAGACTGGGGAAATCGCAGCCTCGGGTGGCTGAGCGGCAGTATCCAGCGCGGCTGCCCCAAAAACCACCGCGAAGAACTTTGTTCATACCGCTCTCTGAGCCCAGCGGGTTTTCCACCAAACCGTTCTTCCGGCACTCCTCATAATACCCATCTTCGTGCCAGTCGCTACACCATTCCCAGACATTACCGTGCATGTTGTATAACCCATAGCCATTCGGTTTGAAACTACCCACCGGTACTGGTTTCCCGCGAAATTCCCCCTTTGGATATTTTCGATATGGAAAGTTCCCGTCATAGTTCGCCTGATCGGTCGTCAGGTTCTCTCCAGTGTTGAATGGCGTTGTCGTCCCAGCACGGCAAGCATACTCCCACTCCGCCTCGGTCGGCAACCGGTAGGTTCCACCTCGCTTCTCAGATAGCCATTCACAGTAAGCTAATGCATCCTCCCACGATACCCCAAAAATAGGATAACGCTCGCCTGTCAGCGTTTCACTATGCTTTTTGAAATGAGTATCACTACCTGTAGTGATGTTATACTCACAGGCCTTTTCCTTCCACTCAGAATATCGCCGCTCTGTTTCTTGAGTAAATTCCAGATACTCTTCAACAGTAACCACATAACGGCATATCGCGAAGTCACTCAGCTTTACTTTATGCTGAATTTCAAGCCCAGACTTCTCCTTCTCAATCTTTGGGCTGCCCATCGTGAACGTGTTGCCTTTGATCAGGACGAAGTTCTCCGGCAGTTGAGGCTCCGCAACCGGTCGCGCAACCTGCGTTACCGATACCTTAACCGTTGCATCGCTTTTTGCTATACGCTTCGGAATCAGCGCCGCAATCGCATCGATACAGGCTTTGAACTGCACGTGAGACGCATCATTATTCCAGCATGTCAGATCGGCAGCATGAATGTGCCTGAAAGCCAGACTCAACGTCACCTCATCGATCTTCAAAGGAACGAGAATGTTCTTTCTTCTCCCCTCTTCAGCCTCCGTCCTCACCCAATGGGAACGAACGGAATCTTTCGACCAGACAACAACGACACACCGGGCGGCATCGAGATGCATTTCAATGTATTCTTCCCATGTCTTGCCAGGCGGAATATTCCTGTCCCAGAAAACACTCCACCCCTGAGCTTCAAGCTGCTCCACGATAGGCCGAACCCGATCTTCGTCCTTCTGGGAATAACTCAGGAAAATATCGCTCATAACTCCCCTTGTCTTGATACGCAAACGGTTCGCTCAATATACGGAAGAGAGGACAAACACAGGCCTGCCTCTTCAATTCCGTCAACCGGTCAGATAACACAAAAAGAAAGGGCGGACACACAGCTCCGCCCCTACGGAAAATGCAGTGGATAACCGCCCCTTCTTACTCGATATACATCAGCGGCTGGGTGGCGGAGTGCATGTCGCCGGGTTTGACGAGGACGACGGTGACGATGCCGGAGACTGGCGCTTTGAGCGAGAACTCCATCTTCATCGCATCCATCACGGCGACCTTTATCGGAAAAACTACACGAAATACACCAAAACACATGACAATTTTGCAGTTAGCATTGTGGATGATTACATTTACGTGCTTACCTTTGAGGTAAAACCATCAACCAGCCTTTCGAGGACATGCGGGATTTACAGCAGCATCACTTCCTTCGCAGCACCGTCATCCGGCAGTCCGTCCCTCCCTTACCTTCATTAACCTCATAGTTTCAAGGGGGCTTGCAGCATGTCACCTACCTACAGCGACGTTCATCGCCAATCGATTGAAAACCCGGAACAGTTCTGGGGATCGCTCGCCGAAGACCTCCACTGGTACACCAAGTGGGACAAGGTTCTCGACGATTCGAATCCGCCTTTTTACCGATGGTTCCCCGGCGGCGTGACCAACACCTGCTACAACGCCCTCGACCGGCATGTCGATGAAGGTCGCGGCAATCAGACTGCGGTGATCTACGACAGCCCGGTGACCGGCACCATCGAGAAGTACACCTACCGCGAATTCCGCGACAAGGTGGCGCTCTTCGCCGGTGCTCTTCAGGCTCGCGGCGTGCGCAAGGGCGACCGCGTCATCATCTACATGCCGATGATTCCCGAGGCGGTCATCGCGATGCTGGCATGCGCAAGACTTGGCGCGATTCACTCGGTCGTTTTCGGCGGTTTCGCTTCGCACGAGCTGGCCGTTCGCATCGACGACTGCAAGCCGAAAGTGATTGTCTCGGCCTCCTGCGGCGTGGAACACGGAAAGATCATCGACTACTACCGCCTGCTCGACTTCGCCGTAGAACTGGCCCACTTCAAGCCTGAAATCTGCATCATCCTTCAGCGTCCGCAGATGAGGGCGATGCTGAACGAAGATCGCGACATGACCTGGAAACAGGCGCTGCTCGGCGTCGCTCCGGCGCAGTGCGTGCCCGTCGAATCGACCGATCCGCTCTAT
>CAIUQW010000202.1 GCA_903901395.1 uncultured Chlorobiales bacterium
ACAAAGTGACTCTGAGCAAGGAAGAGCGTGAAGAGCTTGATGCGATCAGCAGCAAGGGTAAGCAGAAAGCCCAAAACGTCCTGTATGCCCTGATTCTCCTGGCTTGTGATGAAGGGCCGCATCAGCAAGAGCGCTCCATCAATGAGACCATTTCGCGGGTCTTGCAGGTGAGCATGAAAACCATCGACCGGGTCAAAAAACAATTCGTAGAAGATGGACTTGAAGCCGTCATGACGCGCAAGCCGATCAGTCGCGTCTTTGCCAGAAAAGTCGATGGCGACCTTGAGGCAAAGTTGATTGCCCTGAGCTGTTCGCCCGCCCCGGAAGGCCGCGCTCGCTGGACGCTGAAATTGCTTGCCGATAAAGCTGTCGAGCTGAATTATGTGGACGAGATTTCCTATGAAACGGTACGCCGGGCGTTAAAAAAAACGAACTCAAGCCGTGGAAGCAAGTTGGTTGGGTAATTCCGCCGAAGCAAAGCGGCGAATTTGTCGCTCAAATGGAGACGGTACTGGATGTGTACAAGCAGCCGTATGATCCGCTCTATCCGGTGGTCTGCATGGATGAGTCGCCCAAGCAACTGATCGGCGAAAGCAGAATTCCGATTCCGGCAAAACCAGGGCGAGCCGCCCGATATGATTATGAGTATGTCAGAAACGGTACGTGCAATATTTTCATCGCCACCGAACCGTTGATGGGCAAGCGACTGGTCAAGGTCACCGAAAGCCGGAAAAAGCAGGACTGGTCGAGGTTTCTGGCCGACATCGCGGGCAAGTACACGCACGCCGAAAAGATCACGCTGGTCATGGATAATCTCAATACCCACGCGCCCGGTTCACTTTACGAGACCTATGCGCCAGAGCAAGCCAAAGCGTTGCTGGATCGATTCGACTTTGTTTATACACCCAAGCACGGGAGCTGGCTGAACATGGCTGAAATAGAGCTTCGAGTGCTATCGGGTCAGTGTCTGCATCGTCGAATTGACAAGATCGCGGAGGTGAAGCGTGAGGTCTCAGCATGGCAACGCGAACGCAACAACAAAGAGGCGACGATTAACTGGCGCTTTACCACGACGGATTCAAGAATAAAGCTCAAGCATCTTTATCCGTCAATATAACTGTGACAGGACACTAGCCAGCTCGGTATGTACGGCGCTAATGCGTAGAAAAACCTCTTCCTTCTGTACCAGATGGTCTATGGCTGGCTGAATTACACCAACAGCCGACCCGGCGTAGTCAGCTGGATCAACGCCAGCCCGGACGGATATTCCTTCACGACGGCATTCAAGGGCGGTTACCTGTTCGACCTCTCGCCATCGCTACGCGTCGGCCCGATTGGTGGGCTGACCTATGCGCAAGCGTTACACCGAGAACGGCGATCCGGTGCTCACGCTCACCCTGAACGGGCAAGCCGCGAAAAGCCCTCTCGGCAGCCTCGGAGCGCAGGCGCGAGGCAATTTCAACCTCGGCAAAACGAAGGTTGATTCCTACCTGAACCTCACGGTCGAAAACAATTTCAAGGATTTCGACCGCGTGATCCGGTACAGCGCGACCTCCGCGCCACTGATCGTCAACTCATGGACGGCAAGAGGCGCATCGAACCATGCGTTTGTTCGCCTCGCCGTTGGCGGGGATGTCGCGCTGACCAACTCAGTCGCGCTCAGACTCAACCTGTCGAAGACGATCGATCAGCCCGGCGGAAACGACTTCTTCTGCACCGTCGCCCTGAACG
>CAIUQW010000203.1 GCA_903901395.1 uncultured Chlorobiales bacterium
CCAGTATTTTTCATGCGACGGATCGATGAGCGCCTTGCCGTTCTCCGGGTCGATGAAGCGCAGGTAGTACCAGCAGCTTCCGGCCCACTGCGGCATGGTGTTGGTTTCGCGGCGGAACCTGCCGTGTTCGTCCTCGCCGAAGAGCCAGCTCTCGATGTTGGCCAGCGGCGATTCGCCGGTCGAGGTGGGCTGGTAGGCCTCGACCTCGGGCAGCGTGAGCGGCAGATGTGTTTCGGGGCGCATCGAGCCGTCGTCGTAGTGCTTGATCGGGATCGGCTCGCCCCAGTAGCGCTGGCGGCTGAAAACCCAGTCGCGCAGCTTGTAGTTGACCTTGCGCTTGCCCTTGCCTTTCGATTCGAGCCAGTTGGCCATCCGGTCGAAGGCGGTTTTGAAGTCGAGGCCGTCGATGGAGATTTCTTCGTTCGAGGAGTTCACGCACATGCTCTCCTTGCCCTCGAACACTTCCTCCTGCACGTCATGCGGGCTTTTGATCACTTCGCGGATCGGCAGGCCAAACTTCTTTGCGAACTCCCAGTCGCGGCTGTCGTGCGCCGGGACGGACATGATCGCGCCGGTGCCGTAGCTGGTGAGCACGAAGTCGGAAATCCAGACGGGAAGCGACTCCCCGGTGGCCGGGTTGATGGCGTACGAGCCGGTGAAGACGCCGGTTTTCTCCTTCTGCAAGCCGGTGCGTTCCAGCTCGGTTTTGAGCTTCGCCTGCTCGATGTAGCGCCTGACCTCCACGAGCTGCTGGGCGATGGCGAGCTTTTCGGCCATCGGATGCTCCGGCGAAATAACGAGGTAGCTCGCGCCGAAAAGCGTGTCGGGGCGAGTGGTGTAAACGCGCAGATTGGCGCGGTGGCAGGGCAACTCGAAATCGATCTCCACGCCTTCGGAGCGCCCGATCCAGTTACGCTGCATCTGCTTGACGTTTTCCGGCCAGTCGAGTCCGTCGAGGTCTTCGATGAGCCGCTCGGCGTAGGCGGTGATCTTCAGCACCCACTGGCGAAGCGGTCGGCGGACGACGGTATAGCCGTCGGCCAGCTTCTCATCCACCTCTTCGTTGGCCAGCACGACCTTCAGCTCCTCGCACCAGTTGACGTCGATCTCAGACATGTAGGCCAGCCCGCGTTCGTAAAGCTGGAGGAAAATCCACTGCGTCCACTTGAAGTAGTTCGGATCGGTGGTGTTGATCTCGCGATTCCAGTCGTAGGAGAAGCCCATGCTCTTGAGGGTCTCGCGGAAGTTGGAGACGTTGACCTCGGTGGTCAGCCTCGGATGGGTGCCGGTCTTGATGGCAAACTGCTCGGCGGGCAGGCCGAAGGCGTCCCAACCCATCGGGTGCAGCACGTTAAAGCCCCGGCAGCGCTTGTAGCGCGCGACGATGTCGGTGGCCGTGTACCCTTCGAGGTGGCCGACATGCAGCCCCGAACCGCTTGGGTAGGGGAACATGTCGAGCACGTAATATTTCGGTTTCTTCTGATCCTGACCCGAGGCGAAGGTGTTCTCGCCTGCCCAGCGAGCCTGCCACTTCCGCTCTATGGCTGAAAAGTCGTATTTCATATTATCACTATAATTTATAATGGCTTACGAGCGCAAAGCCACAAATCAGTCGCAAAACAGGAAAGAAGCCCCCGCGCCCGCCGTGTGGGTGGAACATACTGATTCTTTTTGAAAGGTCTATCAATGGTCGTTCGCCGACTGCTCCGGCGGCGAAAAAAGCCGCAAAAAGATGCTGTCGGATGGTCTGTCATTCTGAATGAAGCGAAGCGTAATGAAGAATCCATCTTGTTACAAAATAAAGAGTTCTGGATTCTTCACTTCGTTCAGAATGACAAGCGACAAAAGGCTTCGCGCATGAAGATATTGATAGTTTTAATCGCCGTGGCAATAATAATACGGCACTTCTCTGCCGACCGGCAGCTCCAGAAAATTCTGCAAATTCAAGCGCGCCAGTGGCTGAGGCGACCTTTTCGGTTGATCAGTGACGAACTTTCGCGTTTCGCTCAGGAGCCGAAAGTGGTTTGTATGCTCTTATCTCAAAACCACTTCACGAATTCTCAATCCGTTTATTATATTTCTTTATACGTCTTTTCATCAAGAAATTACTCTTTCCGCTGTGTAATCGATGAGCATGTTTGTTCGGGCCTGATTCATCTGTCGCCAACGAACGATTTCTTCTATTTCAGAAGGGCGTGGTTTCTTGTGATCTGATTTTGTTGAAAGAAATCCGCGTAATTATCTGCAAAATGGCAAGACCCAAAAAAGAAAAAGAAGTCAAGCAGGAGTCTCTGGAAACCCAGCTCTGGAAAGCTGCTGACAAGCTTCGGAAAAACATAGACGCCGCCGAACAGCCATGTACCGGATTCTCAGGAACGCCGGTGGCAAGTGAAACCGCGCCCTGAACGAGCAGTAATAAAAATTTAGAGCAATTTCATTCTGATAAGTAATGAGCAAAGAGATCAATAAAATACTTGATGAAAGCCGTAAGGATCTGTTGAACTTGGGATTTAAGAATCCCTTGATCAGTCATTCCCAAAGAGCAAAACAAATCATGATTGTTGACGAATTGGCTACTGAAGTCTATCGGTTACTGTATGTTAATGGGCGTGAAATGAGTTTTGAACCCTCTGATGAGGCTGAGAATATTGCGCAAGAATATTCGGATGAGCTGGATAGCGATGAATCGTTAGAGCCGCCAGATGATTCGGATTTGAATAGTAGTCCGGAAGCTCGCCATACTGATAGAATCCTTCAAACGGCACTGCCATCGCAGAAACTGCAATCAAGACTACTGACAATCCATAACGATGCGCGGACTTATTTAGAAGAGCAGGGTGTGAATATCCTTTTCCTTGCGATTGGATTTCTTCACTGGTATGAGGATGCAGCAACGGCTCAGGAGGCAAGACGCGCGCCCTTGCTTTTAATCCCGGTTGAACTCAGCAGGAAAAATGCCCTTGCCCGTTTCCAGCTACGCTATACCGGTGATGATATAGGCGACAATCTTTCTCTCATGGAGAAATTGAGGGCCGCCGAATTCAACATCGAGTTGCCCAAAATCGATGACAGCGAAGAGTTTGATATTCAGGAGTACTTCGATGCTGTAGCACAATCGATCAAATCCAAAAAGCGATGGAAGGTTATGCAGAATGAAATGACGCTCGCGTTCTTTTCATTTGGAAAGTTTCTTATGTACAAGGACCTTGACCCTGCCTGTTGGCAACAGAATAACGGTGGGGCTGGTTTTTCTGTACTCAAGTCTCTACTTGGCGACGGTTTTGCGGAACAGGAAAGCTCATATGTTGATGAAACTCATATTGATGATATTCTTTCACCTGCCGAGGTTCATCAGGTTAAGGATGCTGACAGTACGCAAATTCTGGCTATTCTCGACGTCAATTCTGGCCGCAATATGGTTTTGCAGGGGCCACCCGGAACCGGCAAATCGCAAACTATTACCAATATCATCGCCGAATGCATAGGTTGCGGGCGGAAGGTTCTTTTTGTTTCCGAAAAAATGGCAGCGCTTGATGTTGTCAAAAGCAGGCTTGACGAGGTCGGACTTGGCGATGCAGTACTCGAACTCCACAGCCACAGGACAAATAAAAAAAAAGGTGCTTGAGGAGCTGGATCGTACCCTCCACCAGGGTCGACCAGTAGTCAAGAATCCGGAAGACGATATCAATACACTGGTTCATTTGCGTGATGATCTTAATGCCTATTGTGATGCTGTCAACAAACCAATAGGCAAAACAAGCATTACGTTTGTCAATGCACTGGGATGGGCAATCAGAAACCGGCCTGACGGTTCGGATGTGCAGACTTTTGAGGTTTCTGCGATGGCTGAATGGAATGAAACTGGGTACAGAGCAGCACGTCTTCGGGTCGAAGCACTCAGCCGGTATCTGGAAGAAGTTGGATCACCTGTAACCAATCTGTTTGCATCAAGTCGTCTGACAGAATTCCTCCCATCACAGCGGCCAAAACTTGAGCGTGCGTTGGATGATGCGCTGAACATTACCAAAAAGCTTCATGAAAACTCAGTAGCTCTGGCAAATGAAATGGGTCTCAAGAAACCCGAACAACGCGACGATATAGCAATTATCTGCCGTGCAGCCAGGCGAGCCATGGATGCTCCGCATATCGAGGGCATTTCACTCTCCTCTGGTGATTGGCAAAAGAGACGTGATGACTTGCAGAGTCTGATTGATGCCGGACGGGCGCTTGAACGTGCGCACAGCCAATACGATGAATGGCTTATTGATGAAGCCTGGTCGCAGGACTTCGTTGAGATGCGTCAGGTTTTCGTTGCTAAAGGCAATAAATGGTGGCGGCTTTTTTCCAGTGAGTTTCGGAAAACGAAACAGCGGTTGCAAGGTTTTTGCAGACAACCTTTGCCAAAAAAAACTGCTGATACCCTGACCATGATCGATACTGTTATGGACAGTCAGAAATACCTGAATCATTTCAATGAGAATGCCATATTAGGCGAATGCATGTTTGGGGCTCAATGGAAAAAGAAAGACTCTGACTGGGATGTTCTTGAAAAGCTGACGGAATGGGTGGTGGAACTCTATCGCGCCGTTGGCAACGGTGAAGTTCCTGAAGGGATTGTAAACTTTCTTTCTGGATCCCCACAAGTAGATGCATTGAAAGACAAATTGCAGGAGGTCGAAACTGCTCTCGAATGGCACACAAAAAGCATTGAAACTCTTACCGAAATACTCCGGCTTCGATTCGAGAACGATGCCAGATTTTCGGTTGATTACTCGTTATCCAGACAATTGGATTACCTGTCAGAATGGCGAAACAACATTGACAGCCTGTTTCATCTCATCCGTTTCAACCATCTTGCATCTGAATTGACGCCTCTGGGGCTGGATGCTATCGTTCAGGCAGCACGGGTATGGAAACGAGAACAAGGTTCTTTGCTGAAGCTGTTTGATTTCAGTTGGTATAACTTTCTGGTAGAGCAAGCATATGTTAACTCACCAAGCATCAAGAGGTTTGAACGGTCACATCACACACAGATGCTGGAAGAGTTTTCTCGCCTCGATCACCTTCTCTTCAAGCACAATCAGGTTCGTCTGGCCTCTCTCCACTGGAATGCTCTTCCGAGTCTAAATGGAGGCGGGCAGATACAGGTTATTAGTAGGGAAATCAATAAAAAGCGCCGCCACCTGCCGATCCGAAAACTAATGGCAGAAGCAGGCAACGTTATTCAGGCGATCAAACCGGTTTTCATGATGAGTCCGATGTCCATTGCAACCTATATACCACCAGATTCTGTTTCGTTTGACCTTGTCGTTTTTGATGAGGCGAGTCAGGTAAAACCTGTCGATGCTTTTGGGGCAATCAGAAGAGGGAAACAGTCCGTGGTCGTTGGTGACAGCAAGCAGATGCCTCCAACAAAATTCTTCGAAAGTCTTACCGATAGCGATGAAGACGCTGATGTGGAACGAGTAAGTGATATGGAGAGTATTCTGAGCCTTTTTCTTGCCAAGGGTGCTCCTGAGAGAATGTTGCGCTGGCACTACAGAAGTCGCCATGATTCCCTGATCGCTGTATCGAATAACGAGTTCTACGATAACCGCCTGGTTGTCTTTCCGAGTCCTGGCGGTAATGAAGCTGCACGAGGATTGCGTTTTCATCATCTTCCGGATACTGCTTATGATCGGGGGAAAACCAAAACCAAATCAAACCCAGCTGAAGCCAAGGCAGTGGCAATGGCGGTTATTGAACATGCAAAAATGTATCCCGATCTGACCCTTGGCGTAATTGCCTTCAGCACAGCCCAGAGAGATGCGATAGAATTTCAGCTTGAGCATCTGAGGCGAATGGATTCACGCTACGAAGAGTTTTTCAGCTCAACCAAGCGAGAACCATTTTTTGTAAGGAATCTCGAAAATGTCCAGGGTGATGAGCGGGATGTCATTTTTATCAGTATCGGGTATGGTAAAACTGCCGAAGGCTATATGACCATGTCTTTCGGTCCATTGAACCATGATGGTGGTGAACGCAGGTTGAATGTGCTTATTTCACGTGCACGTCTCGCTATGGACGTTTTTTCGAATATTACAGCGAACGATATCAACTTGACTCGTTCCCACAAACGAGGTGTCGTGGCATTAAAGCATTTTCTTGCCTATGCACAAACCGGTATTCTGGAGCAACCTTACAGTACTGGCAAGGAGTGCGATTCACCATTTGAAGAGGAAGTCATGAAAGCCCTGATTCAACATGGAATAGAGGTTGAACCTCAGGTGGGGACAGCAGGATTTTTTATCGATATAGGAGTAAAGGATCCTCAACAGCCAGGGCGTTACATCCTTGGCATCGAATGCGATGGAGCTACGTATCATAGCTCACGTTCAGCAAGGGATCGTGACCGTTTGCGACAGGAGGTACTCGAAGGATTGGGATGGAGACTCCACAGGATATGGAGTACTGACTGGTACCTCAATCCCAAGGAAGCTTTTGAAAGAACTCTTGCTGCCATTGATCTCGCCAGAGAGTATGTCAACTCTGATAAGCGAGTACCTGCTACAAACAACTATCATTCGTGTGCGGCAACAGAATCAGGGATAGACCGTGAAAACGTACATCCGAATGAGCGAGATGCTCAAGAGAACGTCTCTGAACTCTACCAATATGCCTCTATTCAGATTCCATTGAATGGAAATGAATTTCATCAGCTCAATCCAGAATATCTGGTACAATTTATTATCCAGGTTATCGAAATCGAATCACCAGTTCATATAACCGAGTTGACAAGGCGAATTGTATCAGGAACGGGTTTGAAAAAAGCTGGTACAAGAGTTCAAGGAGTTATCGATGCTGCGTTGCAGTCGGCAAAAAAATCTGGACAAGTTGTTGTTAAAGGCGATTTTATATGGGATATCAACATGACAAAACCCAAAGTCAGAGATCGTTCAGAATTAGAATCTGCAACTAAAAAAATTGATTTGGTATCACCGGAAGAGATTGGTGCCGCAATACTACAGGAAGTACGAAAAAGCTTTTCGATTTCACCAGAAGATGCTGTTAGCTGTGCCTGTCGCTCACTGGGTTTTCTACGCGTGACTGCTCAGATAAAAGAACGTATTGATGCTGCTATTGCTGCACTTGTAGAGGACGGAGAGCTTATTCAAAGCAATGCTATGCTCTCAGTAGGAATCGGATGAGGTTAAACATTGTCATGTTTTTCTGGCCTCTTGCGCTTTGAACTGGCCCCACCACGCAAAATGACAATCAGGTGCCGAGTTTAAGTTGGTAACTGACTGTTTATGCAGCTTGAAAGCGCTACCTCTTTTTTTCATCCAACACTTCTTTTCGCTCGCACTTCGGTGGATACTTGTCAACGATGCAGGCTCCGCCTGAAAACAGGCATAACTCCTGACAGGTACATATTCTTCCGGGACACAATAAAAAAAGGCAGTGCAGGAATTATCGCTCTTCCTGCACTGCCTTCATTTCAGTATCGCTGCGGTCAGTTCTGTTCCGGCTTTGCAGCGCCGTTCTCACCGGCCTCGTCATCAAGCAGCGCCTTCATCGAGAGGGCGAACTTAGTTTTGCCGGTGCGCGGATCCTTGCGCACGTCGATCAGCTTCACCTTGACCCGGTCGCCCGCCTTGAGCACGTCGCTCACCTTGGCGATGCGCTGCTTCGAGATTTCCGAGATGTGCACCAGACCGTCAGTCTTCGGCAGGAACTCGACGAACGCGCCAAGCTCGTCGCGGATGTCGCGCACCTTGCCCATGTAAACCGTGCCGACTTCCGGCTTCGAGACGAGAGTCTTGATGGTCTCGACCGCCGCTTTGGTGCCTTCGGGGCTGGAGCAGGCAATCGTCACCGTGCCGTCGTCTTCGATGTTGATCTCCGCGCCGGTCTCTTCGGTGATGCTGCGGATGGTCTCGCCGCCCTTGCCGATCACCATGCCGATGGCATCCACCGGAATCTGGATGGTGGTGAGCCTCGGCGCGTAGCGTCCGATGTCGTCGCGCGATTCGGGAATCGCCTCGGCCATGACGTCGAGAATGTGCATGCGTCCGCGGCGCGCCTGTTCGAGCGCGGTTTCGAGGATGTGGTAGTCGAGGCCGTCGATCTTGATGTCCATCTGGCAGGCGGTGATGCCGTCACGGGTGCCGGCAACCTTGAAGTCCATGTCGCCGAGATGATCCTCGTTGCCGAGAATGTCAGAAAGCACGGCGTAGTTCGCACCCTCCTTGATGAGGCCCATCGCGATGCCGGAGACCGGCTTGCGCAGCGGAATGCCGCCATCCATCGCGGCAAGCGTGCCGCCGCAGACCGAGGCCATCGACGACGAACCGTTCGATTCGAGAATGTCCGACACGATGCGCACGGTGTACGGGAACTCCTGCTCCGGCGGCATCACCATCTTGATGGAGCGCTCGGCAAGGTTGCCGTGGCCGATCTCGCGCCGTCCGGTGCCGCCGACCCTGCCGGTTTCGCCAACCGAGAAGGGCGGGAAGTTGTAGTGCAGCATGAAGCGCTTGTCCTTGTCGTCGGTAAGCGTATCGACCGACTGGGCATCTTTCTTGGTGCCGAGCGTCAGCGTGACGAGCGCCTGCGTTTCGCCGCGGGTGAAGAGCGCCGAACCGTGCGCCCTCGGGATGAGGCCCAGCTCGATGCTGATCGGGCGAACCTGCTCCAGCGTGCGGCCATCGAGGCGCTTCTGGTCGTCGAGAATCATGTGGCGCATCACCTTCTTTTCGACCGAGTGGATGCACTCTTCGATCATATGCTCGTTCAGGCAGAAGGCGCTGGAGGGATCGGCTTCGATCTGATCGGGACCGACGCGGTCAGTGAAGTGCGTAAGGGTTTTCCTGAGCGTCTGCGTGTAGATGGCTTTGGTCTTTTCAGCGCGCTCCTCTTTGGCGAGCGGAGTGTAGGCGAGAGCCTTCAGCTCGGCAGCGCAGTGCTCCTCGACAAATTTGACCAGCGTCTCTGGCGCGACGGTCGGAGAGAACGGGCGCTTTGCCTTGCCGACCTCGGCTGCCAGCTCTTTCTGGAGGCGGCAGATTTTTTTGATCGCTTCGTGGCCGTAGCGGATGGCGTCGAGCATTTCAACCTCCGAAATCTCCTTCATCTCGCCTTCCAACATGCAGATAGTGTCTTCGGTGCCGCCAATGCAGATATCCATATCGCTCTGCGCCAGCTCGTTGATGTCGGGATTGATGATGAACAGGCCGTTGATGCGACCGACGCGAACCTCGGACATCGGGTTGGCAAACGGAATGTCTGACACCATGATGGCAGCCGATGCGGCGATGCCGCCCAGCACGTCAGCGTCGTTGATCGTATCGGAGGAGATAACCGAAATGATGATCTGGGTCTCGTGGTAGTAGCCGTCCGGGAAGAGCGGACGAAGCGCGCGGTCGATCAGGCGGGCGGAGAGAATCTCCTTTTCGGAGGGACGCCCCTCACGCTTGAAGAAGCCGCCGGGGAACTTGCCAGCCGCGGAGTACTTTTCGCGATACTCGACCTGCATCGGGAAGAAGTCCTGATTCGGCGGAGGCGGGGTTTTGGTCGATACCACCGTGGCGAGCACCATGGTGTCACCGAGGGCGACGACAACCGCGCCGTCGGCCTGTTTAGCCATTTTTCCGGTTTCGATCGTGATTACCTTCCCATGTCCAAGATCGATCTCTTTTTTGATAAAC
>CAIUQW010000204.1 GCA_903901395.1 uncultured Chlorobiales bacterium
CAAGTGATCGATATGCTTCAGCGTTTACGGCGACTATATCCCTGGTGATCACCTCTTCCCATTCCGAACAGAGTCGTTAAGCCCAGGAGAGCCGATGGTACTGCTTCATTGCGGGAGAGTAGGTCGTCGCCGAGTTTTTATCAAAGAAAGCCCGTCTCTAAAGACGGGCTTTCTGCGTTCTAACAAAATATTCACATGGACAGTGCACCGACCCACACGGACAGGTAAGCTTTTCAGATACTGAGGACACCCCTTATCGCAATGAACTCATCGGTTCACGCGCCAACGCACTCCCGCTCGATCTGTAACTCCCATGACACATCTTCGCCCCGATGCTCACGAGCTTCGCGGATGAGGCGCAGGTTACGGGCGGTTGTTTCAGGCTCCCACGGCTCCCGGACATGAGCAAGCGCGTCGCCAAGCGCCAAGGCGGCGGCGTCATGATCCTTCGCCAGGAACGCGAGTTCGAGCAGAGTGGCGTAATCCCAGTAGTCGGGTTTGCCTCCGGAAATACGCCGCCTGACCGCGTAGGTGACGATGGGAAGCAGTTCGAGCCGCCGGGGATCCGGGGGATTTTTGACCTCCATGAGCGTCACGGCATTGATGCCGGGATAGGCATCGCGCCAGTCAGCCTCGAATCCTTTCAGGTATATCTCAATCGCCTTCACGAGCAGCCCGTCGGCAAGCGCGGCGCGCCCGGACTTTTTCGCCTCATCCCACCGATCTTTATAGATTCGCCCAAGAATGCCGTAGGTTTCGCTGCTTGGCCCGCGCTTCTCTATCAGTTCGAGCAGCACCAGCTCGGCCTCGTCACCACGTCCGGCGCGATTCAGGGCCAGTGCGAGTTGCTCCTGCACGAGCACTGTCGCCTGCAATGGCGGCGTCATTTTCGGAACGAGATCGATCATGTCGTCCCACGCCTTGACTGCCCGGTACGACAGGAAAAGATCGACCACCACAGCAGATTCGGCATCGCATATCGGCCCGAGTGCTGCTTCAACTGAGGCGACAGCATCTTTGCCTTTTTTACGAGCGGACAGCAGCTGTTTTTTCATACTCTCTGAATAATCCACCACCTCCCTGAAAACATCGGTTTTGAGTCGCTTGATAAGGTCGACGTCGGGAAATCCTTCGACAAGCTGGAAAACAGGACTATCGGTCTGCGGACAGCGGGCTTCCGCCAGTTTATGTGCAAGCTGAGCCTGCATATTCACGCAAGCAACCGGTTTTCCGTCCGCGCCAAGTTTGTAGGGCATCGCTCTCAGCGGCGCGACATCGAAAGGAAGCTGTCCTAGCCCGTCGGCAAAAATCATGATGGTCGTAAACGGCCGAACGGCATGACGCAATCCGAGTTCGTAAAAAACATTCGCATTGGCAGTCGTAAGGTCGCAAACCGCATACTCGCACAGGATCAGCCGTTCGAACATTAGCTTATGGATAATGCCCCCACCTTGCTCTTCATCGGCGCGCAAAGGCTCCAGGTCCGCCTGCAGAATCGCTGGCTTGATAAGCTCTTCATAAACAGCGTCAAAATCAATCGACAATCCCGACGGGGCTTTTTTTGACCCGAAAGGCATCAGGACAAAACAAAGTGGATTTGACATTTCGCGCTCCTTGTTTTATACGATCATCGCGTTTCGATACGTCAATATAATACGAAGGCTAACACCTCACCATCGGGTTTCGGACGACGGAGGGAAAGAGGACTGGATGATTTGATGATAATACCCTCGCGTCGGTGGGACAAATACCTCTTGTAGGGACGGGTTTCATGCCCGTCCTCATCTTCGCAGGCATACAACATCGCTGTTCGGCGCCGCCCAGCGTCGGACAACCTCGATGGCAGCTTTCCGCTCCGCTGCCACATCGGACGGCGAGGCGATGAGAATTCTGATTGTCCTGGCCTGCGCTGGTATAGCATTGCGTTTTATTGTTTGTTGGCTGTCATATAACACAATCACAAAACCGAATACTCAGATCAGAGATTGCAAATAACTCGAAAACCAATATTAACATCTCCGCTTTCAGGGAAATTGATATCTCTTGCTTGACATAGCAGGTTTTTCATATCGTAATTCCATGAACCTCCACATAAAACTTTAAAATCCGTACCATCTTCAAACCAGTTTTCTATCCACTCCCACACGTTACCAGCCATTTCGTAAACCCCTTCCTGTGTTGCACCTTCAGGATAACGCCCGACCAATGTTGTCGATCCTTCATTATTGCCATAATTTGCATGTTTTGGGGTAGGTTCTGGCTTATCTCCCCAAGGATATTTTTTTACAGATAATATCTTGTTTGGAAATCCTCTTCTACCACCAGCAGCCCATTCCCACTCTTGCTCCGTAGGTAATCGATACTCCATATCCGAAAGCAATGACAACCAGAGACAATAAGCCTGAGCATCGTACCAGCTCACGCCAACGACCGGCTGATCATCTCTATTAAATTTTCTGTCATCATCAAATCTTGATCTAAATCGTCGAACAAGGTCAGGCTCTTTTTTTAAATATTCCTCAAAGCCTTTTAAAGCCTTATCGCCAGAACCGGCTAACTCCAACAGTGACTGTATATAAATTTTCTTTGAAAGAAATTTTGTATTTACACTTGGTTTTCCGTCAAGATAATTAATAAATAAACGGTACTGACGATTAGTCACGGGATATTTAGCCATGTGAAAGTCAGACACTTTTACGACTTTTTTTGTAGGAGAACAGATATATCTTCCTCCTCTAAACCTAATATACTGAGCACCATTTTCGTACAAATTGCTAAATGACTCTGACAACCCTTTAACGGCATTCCTTCCAGCGATATTCTTCCAGCCTCCGATATTTGGTTCAACCAATAGATCAAATACCTCTTCAGCCTTTCTCTCTATCTCCCTATTATGCGCAAGCTTTTGTAATATAAATGTACTAACAGTATCAATCGCACTAACTTTTCCAAGTGTCTTCAGACAGTCAAGAATATATCTTTGTCGATTATCAGTAGTATTCTGTGACAGCAAATTTTCACATAAAGCGCTCGTAGTTTTCTGAGGGGCCTCATTAATGATAACCTGTAAAAGTGATTGTTGCTTTGGTGATAGTTCATCACTAATCTGCGACTTGAAAAATGTTTCCATGAACAAATCGAACATTTTTGCGTCAGCCTGTCCCATAAAAAAAGTTAGCGTTTCGCTCCACCAGTCTTCACCAAAATGCTTTACCAGCAAAGCCATCAGGCTCGAATTTCTCTTAATCTTATCGGTTAAATGACCTCCTGCTAAATATTCCCGAAAAGTTTTATGACGAAACAGATACTCTTTACGAAGCTCTCCATACTCGACAAGTAAGCCAGCGCGATCCGTAAGATTTTTGCAAAATTCTTCTGCTGAAGGCGGATGATCAAGAGTTGATAAAACCTTCTGCATCTCTGAATGCATGGCTGATCGCTCTACTTCGTCAGTTTCCAAATCCTCCTGCATCCATAACGCAATAGGAGCCAGTACCATACGCGCTTTATCAGCTGATAAAAGCGGAGGAATCTTCCGAAGTTCATCTCTATATTCGAGTAAATAATCAAGCGCCGCGCTGTATAGCTTCACCCGGTTTCCTGGTAGAAACTCCCGCTCTTTCCAGAGAATTGCCATGATCTGTAACATTAACGGAACAGCCGCCAGCTCCCGCAATCCCCTGTTTTCAGGCTTTGTGAGATACTCCACAATTGTTCGCGTTCGCACTTCTGCTTCCTCTTTCTGCTTTACACTCCACTCGTCAGGCGGCACATCAACAGGACGCAGTTCACGGCAATACGCCGCCATAAACCACTTCAAAAGAAACTCCTCTTGTTGCTCTTGGGTAAAATCCATCACATCGGCACGGAAATGATCAACCTCAAGCTCAACAGCTTCTGTTTTGCGATAACCGGTCAATCGGGAAGTCACTACAAAGCAGCTCTCTGGAAAACCTGCATATTGGTGATCAATCCACTGGCACGCAGACTTTCTAAGTTTAATATCACTGATCTCGTCGAGCCCATCAAGTAATACAAGGGACTTCGTTCCGCCAACATTGTGCAACCATTCATCGAAAACTGACGGCTCGATAGTATTAGCTCTCGCCGATGCCCAGAGAGACAGCTGGTCAGGCAGGGGACGATAAAGTTTGTTATCTCCGCGTTTCAGTTCACGAAAAGGTAAATAAAACACTCTTACTGGCCCGACTTCGCCAAATAGTAGATCCGTTTTATCCTGAAGGCAGGAAAGCGCATAGTACTTCAGAAGTGTTGTCTTGCCCGCACCTGGATCGCCGATCACCAGCAATAGACGCCATGCAGGAAACACTCGCCGCATCAACTCATCGGGGGAATGAGGTTTCATTTCATCCCGTCTAACATCTGCATGCTTTTTTCTCTTGAAGCGATCATCTATTCTCCATGTATGTGAAATCCTCAGAGGAACAAAAGTATCGTTAAGACCGACCTGAACATTCTGGATATCTGGCGATCCAAGCAGGCTGATTTTGTGCAGTTCTTCCTTAAGCGTTGCCCGATAACGCCGATCAAGTTCGGAAAAGACAGGAAGCGTTGGCTCGACGACAACACGCTTCGATCCATCACAAAACTCATTTTTCAAAAGCTTCTCAAGATCGCTTCTTAGCAGATTTTCAAATTCGTGAATATTCGTGTATGACTTCGGAAGCCCAAGGTTCTCTTCCCAGATTTTTTCTTTCCAATCCTCAAGAGAATTCAACTGTTTTCGATCAGTAGCTGACATAGAAAACTCAGCATCGGAAAAATAAAGCAACACAGGTTTTCCAGCTTTCAGCATCCGCTCAAGCTCTTCGACCGTACCGCTGACAGCATTATCGGTTGGTGAGCCGATACGCTTCCAGAAAATGCAGACCGCGCACGAACTTTCATCGACAAGCCATTCGTTGACAATATCCTGAGGAGGCTTTCCCATCAACGCCGGAACATCCGTTTCCCAGCGTCTGGGATCGAGTTCCAGATGAAGATCATCTTTACAGATAATCTTCATGTCATGAATAACTTGTTTTGCAATGTCCCGCTCCGCTGCAACATCGGACGGCGAGGCAATAAGAATCCTGACTTGCTTCGATAGGTAAGTATCTGACATAGGGGCAACTGTTTATCTCTCGGGAAAAAAGAAACCTACGCGCTTGTAAGATAACCAAATCACGGCAATTCCACTACCGGGATTGCGGTTCATCGGGGAAAGGACGGCCACGAGAGCCGTCCCTACAGCCCATCACCGAACCCACAAAGACGATCCCGACTCGTCGTGACAACCCGACAATCCGCGCTCGATCTTTTTCTGTCTCGCTTTGTTTCAAAATTTTATGATCTTTGTGCATCGATCATGTTTGAATCCGCAGATGAATAGCAGTCGTTTACTTCTTCTTGGCGCCGAGGCTGTTGCCCAGGGCGCTATCGATGCCGGGATTTCCGGCGTCTATGCCTATCCCGGCACTCCATCCACAGAAATCACTGAGTACATACAGCGCTCCGCGCTCGCTCGCGAAAGCGGCGTCCGCTCGTCGTGGTCGGCGAACGAGAAGACCGCGTACGAGGCGGCGCTCGGCATGGCGTACGCCGGAAAGCGCAGCCTTGTCTGCATGAAGCATGTGGGACTGAACGTGGCGGCAGATGCCTTCATCAACTCGGCCATCACCGGCGTAAACGGCGGGCTGGTGCTTGCCGTGGCGGACGATCCGTCGATGCACTCGTCGCAGAACGAGCAGGACAGCCGGGTTTACGGGCGTTTCGCGATGGTTCCGGTGCTCGAACCGTCGTCGCAGCAGGAGCTGTATGACGCCATGTTTCACGCTTTCGAGCTGTCCGAATCGGTGAAGCTGCCGGTGATCGTGCGCATGACGACGCGCCTGTCGCACTCGCGAGCGGGCGTCGGGCGGCGCGACTCGGTGGCGCAGAACCCGCTCCATGCCGAGTATGCGCCGGAGCGCTTCGTGCTGATGCCGCACAACGCTCGCGTGCAGTATCGCCACCTGCTCGAACTCCAGCCGAAGCTCGAAACGCTTTCGGAGTCGTCGTTCCTGAACCGCGCCGTAGAAGGCTCCGGGCCGCTCGGCGTCATCGCCTTTGGCATCGGCTTCAACTATGTGATGGAGGCGCGGCGGATGCACGGCATTGAGTGCCGCGTGCTCAAAGTGGGGCAGTATCCGCCGCCGCGCCGTCAGATCGACGAGCTGTTTGCAGCCTGCGACGAGGTGCTCGTGGTCGAGGAGGGCTATCCGGTGTACGAGGAGCTGTTCCGGGGCTACTTCGGCTCGCCGAAAATCCGGGGACGCATGGACGGCGCACTGCCGCGTGACGGCGAGATGACCACCGATCTCGTAGCTTCGGCGCTCGGCGCGACACCCGCAGAAACCACCGCCGTGCCGGAGATCGTGATCAACCGACCGCCGGAGCTGTGTCGTGGCTGCGGCCACCGCGACATGTTCGAGGCGATCAACACCGTCATGCGCGAGCAGGCGGAGCATCACGTTTTTTCGGACATCGGCTGCTACACGCTCGGGGCGCTCTCGCCCTTCAGCGCCATCCACACCTGCGTGGACATGGGTGCGGCCATCACGATGGCGAAAGGCGCTGCCGACGCGGGGCTTCGTCCGGCGGTTTGCGTCATCGGCGACTCGACCTTCGCCCATTCCGGCATGACCGGCCTGCTCGACGCGGTGAACGACCGCTCGCCAATCACGGTCATCATTGCAGACAACGACACCACCGCCATGACCGGCGGGCAGTGCTCGTCGGCCTCCGGCTCGAAGCTGGAGCGAATTTGCCGGGGCCTCGGCGTCGAAGAGGCGCACCTCCGCTCCATCACGCCGCTCAAGCAGCATCTCGACGAGAACATCGCCGTGCTGCGCGAGGAGTTCGCCTACGACGGAGTGTCTGTGGTGATCGCCCGGCGCGAGTGCATCGAGACCGCCGCAAGGAAAAAGCGCCGTTCCGCGGCGAAGGGGGAGTAAGCGGCTATGGAGAAGAACATCATTCTCGCCGGAGTCGGCGGACAGGGTATTCTCAGCATCGCGGCAGTCATCGACTGGGCGGCGCTCGACGCGGGGCTGGTCATCCGGCAGGCCGAGGTGCACGGCATGAGCCAGCGTGGCGGAGCGGTGCAGTCGCACCTTCGCATCTCCGACCGCGAGCTTTTCGCCGACCTGATCGCCCACGGCACGGCTGACCTCATCCTCTCGGTCGAACCGCTCGAATCGCTGCGCTACCTTCCGTGGCTCGCGCCGGAGGGGCATGTCGTCACCTCGACCGACCCCTTCGTGAACGTGCAGGGCTATCCGCCGGTGGAGCGAATCATCAAGGCGCTGCGCTCCGCCGTCAATCCGCTGCTCGTGCCTGCCGAACAGCTCGCCCGCGAGGCGGGAAGCGTAAGGGCCTCGAACATGGTGATGCTCGGCGCGGCGGCTCCATTCACCGGCATCGAGCCGGAGCGACTCGAAGCGGGCATCCAAGCGCTCTTTGGCGCGAAAGGCGCACAGATCGTCGACATCAACATCAGGGCATTCCGCAAGGGACTCACTTTATCCAACGCTAACCAAACCACCTCATGATCTGGAACGAGCATCACGAGTGCATGGATCGCCAGCGGCTCACCGAACTGCAAGGCGAGCGCCTGCGGGACATGGTGGAACGCATCTACTTCAACGTGCCCTTCTACCGCAACAAACTTCAGGAGATGGGCATCGAGCCGGGCGACATCCGTTCGGTCGAAGACCTGAAAAAGCTGCCCTTCACCACCAAGCAGGACTTGCGCGACAACTACCCCTTCGGGCTGTTCGCCGTGCCGCAGCATGACGTGGTGAGGCTGCACGCCTCCAGCGGCACCACCGGCAAATCGACCGTGGTCGGCTACACCCACAACGACATCCTGATGTGGTCGGAAGTGGTGGCCCGCTCGCTCACGATGGCGGGCGTCACCCGCAACGACATCATCCAGGTGGCTTACGGCTACGGCCTCTTCACCGGCGGCTTGGGCCTGCACTACGGCGCGGAGAAGGTCGGCGCGTCGGTCATTCCGATTTCCGGCGGCAACACCAAAAAGCAGCTTCAGTTGCTGGAGGATTTCGGATCGACCGCCATCGCCTGCACCCCATCCTACGCAGCCTATCTCGGCGAGGCGATTGCCGAGGAGAAGCTCGACCGCTCGAAGATCAAGCTCAAAGCGGGCATCTTCGGCGCGGAGCCGTGGACCGAGGAGATGCGCGCGCAGATCCAGCAGCTGCTCGGCCTCAAGGCGTTCGACATTT
This sequence comes from uncultured Chlorobiales bacterium, assembly GCA_903901395.1. Lineage (GTDB taxonomy): Bacteria > Bacteroidota > Chlorobiia > Chlorobiales > Chlorobiaceae > Chlorobaculum. The sequence goes on from CAIUQW010000204.1 coordinate 8,289, forward strand.
ACGGCCTCTCCGAAGTGATTGGCCCCGGCGTTTCGATGGAGTGCGGCTTCCAGCACGGAATGCACGTCTTCGAGGATCACTTCATTCCCGAGATCATCGATCCCGAAACCTGCGAGGTGCTGCCCTACGGCACGCTCGGCGAGCTGGTCTTCACCACGGTCACCAAGGAGGCGATGCCGCTGTTGCGCTACCGCACACGCGACCTCACCCGCCTGCACGTCGAGACGTGCGACTGCGGACGCACGCTGGTGCGCATGGAGAAGTGCGTGGGCCGCTCGGACGACATGCTCATCATCCGCGGCGTGAACGTCTTCCCGTCGCAGGTCGAATCGGTGCTGCTCGAAATGAGCGAAACGAAACCGCACTACCTGCTCGTGGTGGATCGCGAAAACAACCTCGACACGCTTGAAATCCAGGTCGAGGTAGAAGAGCAGTTCTTCTCCGACGAAGTCAAGGAGCTGGAGGGACTTCGCAAGCGCATCAGCGGCAACCTGACCAGTCTCCTCGGCCTGCACGCGAGCGTTCGGCTGGTCGAGCCGGGCACGATCGAGCGCAGCCAGGGCAAGGCGCAGCGCGTGGTTGACAAACGGAAACTCAAATAAAGGGAGGACTCCATGATTATCAGGCAACTCTCGGTGTTTCTCGAAAACCGCGCCGGGCGGCTCACCGAACTGACCGGCATACTCGCCGACAACGACATCAACATCTCGGCCTTCAGCATCGCCGACACCACCGATTTCGGCATCCTGCGCGTCATCACCGGCAAACCGGAACTGGCTGAACAGGTGCTCAAAGAGCGCGGCTTCGCGGTGAAGATCACCGACGTCATCGGCATCGTTATGCGCAACAAGCCAGGCGCGCTGCATCACGCCTTGCAGATTCTGACCGACAACGGAATCTCCATCGAATACATGTACGCCTTCGCCAGCGGCGACGACCGCGCCACGGCGGTCATCCGCACCGACGCGCCGAGAAAAGCGATAGAGGTGCTGCAACTGCACGAGATGGAGCTGCTCCAGGCGGGAGACGTGTATCAGATTTAGGAGAAAAGACTTAAGGGACGAAAGGGACTTAAAGGACGAAAAAGGAACCGGACGATAGCCAAATCAGAGGCAATGAATGGTTGAG
>CAIUQW010000205.1 GCA_903901395.1 uncultured Chlorobiales bacterium
ATGACATAGCGGTTTTCCATATCGATCACCTGTTTGCCAATATTGATACCAATATCTGGCTGGGTGGTGAGGACATAGATTTCGATTTCGCCGTCGATGAGCCTACGGATCATCTCTTTGGTCGGCGACAGCTTCCTGCGACCCGATGCAGGCATAAGCTCTACCTGGAGCCTGTCGTTGCGATCGCGTTTTGCTGATGTGATGAAATACTTCTCTGCTTTGTGCACCGCATTTCCTGACCACGGGCCGGAAACAGATTTTCGTACCTGGTTTGTTGCGGTTTGAGGACGGCTTAGCTGAGGCTGCATGGTTCTGCTCGGTTTGATTGGCTGACTGGGCACCTCGAGGTGGTGTAAACCATTATTTCCGTTAAGTTAGCAAAAGGTCTGTAAATAAAAAAAGAATTCATCATTTGAACGGCCTTCCGCCGGAAGGATTTTGAATCGTTCATCCGCTTTTTTTTGTCAGTTCAAGTCTGAAATGACAAGACGGGGTAGGGAAGTGGAGAAACCGATTCAGTATCGATCTCTTCAATCTGCGTGTGCTTTCTGCATTACATTTCTTCATTCATGGAATAATGCTATCGAGTGCTGTAGTAATGACGGTTTTTGGAAAGCTCACGAGACGTAATTTTGAAATAAAAAATATTTTTGTATTTTTGTCGTAAACCTTGCATCTCATGGTTTTTCAAGAACTTCAGGACAGCGTTTCTCTTATGCGTGATGTTTTGCATGGAAGCCGAAGTTGAACGATGGTTGGATCGATACAATACTCCGCGATCGCTCGCGTTTCGGTTTTGAGAACGTCCCATACAACGTGAACTTTTTTTGCTCTGTCTCAGACAGAGCTGTTTTATCCAACAACCTGAAATAAAGGAGTAACGTACCATGGCCAGACTGATCGTATCCGCACTCTCCGAGGACACCATCGCCGCTCCCGGAAACCGCAATCCCAACTATATCACGGTATCGGTAACCGATGCCAATGGCGTGCCGGTCACCGGACTTGGCGCAGCCAATTTCAAGGTTGACCCGATGATCGTCGGCCCGGGCGGCGCGCTCGTCAACATCGTGAGCGTCAGCGCTGGCAGGCTTCCCGGCTTCTATCTGATCCAGGTTGTGCCGATCAACACCGAGACATGGAAATCCGGTACGTACATTTTCTGCGTCGCGACCGTTCGTGGCGCAGACCAGGGCCAGGCGCTCTGCCAGGTGCTGATGGATTGAGCGGGCGTCGCGCCAGATTTCACGATTTGACGAAGAGAAGCTGCCTCCCGCTGAGGCAGCTTTTTTTATTTCAAGCTTGTGTATCAGCATGCTTTTCAGTAATCCGTAGCGGCTGAATATGCTGATAAAGACGTATCTTCTCTGAATAGATTATTCCCGTCAGCCCCCCCGTTTCATCCATTGACTGTTTTCTCTGCAAGGAGTAAGTATGAAAGTTTTCATCAGTTCGACCTACAAGGATTTGATCGACTACCGAGCCGCAGCAATTCGCGCCGTGGAGGGGACGAATTATCAGGCGGGGAAAATGGAGGTTTTCGGCGCTCGTTCGGATGAGCCGATGGTCGCCTGTCTGAAAGAGATTGAGGAGTGCGGGATGTTTATCGGGATTTATGCCCTTCGCTACGGGTTTGTCCCTGACGGATCAGAAATTTCCATCACCGAGCTGGAATATCTTCACGCCAAAAAACTTGGCAAGGAAATCTATTGCTTCATTCTGGATGAAGAGAATCAGGGTTGGCTTACAAAGTGGATGGAGGATGAACCGGGGAAATCAAAGCTTAAGGATTTAAAGCAGTGTGTCCAGAAAGCGCATGTTTGCGAATATTTCACGACGCCGGATGATTTACGAGCTAAAGTCGCCAACGCTCTCAGCCATTTTGTAGCGAACCCTGATAACAATGCTTCGGATGTCGCTCCGCATTGTCCACTTCCAAAGCCGACAGGCAATTCGCTGCCGCGTGAAGGATTTTTCGTCGGGCGTGATGCTGAGCGTAAGATCATTGCCGAGGCGCTTTTGCCGGAGTCGCGGACGTGGGGAGCGTTGATCGATGGGCCGGGCGGCATCGGCAAGACAGCGCTTGCGATCAAAGCCGCGCATGAAGCGCCGGAGGTTTTTTTCGAATGCAAGATTTTCATTTCAGCAAAGGTGCGTGAACTAACATCTGATGGCGAAAAGCCGCTCACCGACTTCACCCGTCCAACATATCTCGCGATGCTTGATGAACTTGGCAAGGAACTGGGTGAAGAGAATCTTGAACGTCTCGCGCCCGACGAACGCCCGAACGTTCTGCGTATCGCGTTGGCCGGCAAGAAAGCATTGATCGTGTTCGACAACTTGGAAACGTTGCCCGAAGATGAACGCACGCGCTTGTTCCAGTTTCTATCGCGCCTTCCCGACGGCAATAAAGCTATTGTTACTTCGCGCCGCCGAACAGACGTGGATGCGCGTATTGTGCGCCTCGACCGTCTTTCGCGTGATGAGGCTATGGAGTTGATCGTTGAGCTTGAGAAAAAATATCCGAAGCTCGCTCGCGCCTCGGAGCAAGAGCGCGACGATCTGTACGGCATGACGCAAGGCAATCCGTTGTTAATTCGCTGGATTTCGGGGCAGTTAGGGCGCGAAGGCTCGCAGTGCCGCACAATCGCCGATGCCTGCGCATTCATCGAAAAAGCGCCAAAAGGCAACGATCCTCTTGAATATATCTTTGGTGATTTGCTTAAGACTTTCAGTCCAGACCAAACGCTTGTTCTTGGAGCTCTTACATATTTTACAAAACCAGCCAAACTGGAATGGCTGTCGCAAATGACCGGTATTCCCGAACGTGCAGCCGAAACAGCACTTGAAGACTTGACTGATCGCGCTATTCTTATCTCAGACCTCGAATCGAGAACCTATTACCTTCCGCCACTTGCCGCACAATTCATCAAAACTCGTCGTCCTGAAGCTGTCAGCCAGACTGGAGGCGAACTGGTGAATCGTGCTTATGCACTTGCGATGGAATATGGTGGCCAAAGCAAGGACTATGAAAAATTTCCGATGCTGGAAGTGGAATGGGAGTTTATATCTGCTGCATTGCCATGTCTGCTGATGGGTGATAATGATCAATTACAAGCAGTGTGTACACAACTTGTTCAATTTCTCAATTTTACTGGAAGATGGGATGAAATACTTTGGCTTACCAGAGTCGCTGAAGAAAAAGCAATTGAAGATGGTAATAAAGAACAAGCCGGAAGGCGAGCCTATGATGCAGCAGCGGTTTATTATGGACGCAATCAGTCCGCTGAAGTGTTGGGTTGTGTCTCTCGTGTATCAGAATATTGGCAAAATAGCACTTATCGAAACAAAGCGATAGTTTTTCGCGTACGTGGAATGGGCCATGAATTAAAAAAAGAATATCCGGCTGCTGTTACTGCCTATCAAGAGTCGTTAGAAATCTTTAGATCTATCTTTTCCGAAAGCTCGGATGTTGCCGCAATGCTAAACTCTCTTGCAAGTGCAGAAAAAGAAAATAAAGATTACAACGCAGCCGAGCGTAACTATCGTGCAGCATTGCACATTGTAAAGAAAATCAAAGATGATGAAGGTATTGCTATTTGCACTGGTAACCTTTCAGTGCTTGCTCTTGATCGCGAGCAGTGGGTTGATGCTGAGTCTCTCGCACGCGAATCGCTCCTGCTGGCAGAAAAAATCGGAAGACAGGAGCTGATTGCTGCTGATTGTCAAAGCCTTGCAAAAGCCTTGTTAAGGCAAAATAAAAACCTTGAAGAAGCCTTACAGTTTGCCTGTCGAGCGGTCGAGATTTCCTCGCATCTACGACAATCTGAAGTTTTGCAAGAAGCCCAAGAAACCCTCGCGGACATCGAAAAAGCGATGCGCGGCGAGTGAGCGTATTTCGATGAACTTTGATTTATCGATTGTGAGCCATGCTTATTCAACATAAAAAGGAAATCATCATGGAAACTGGAAGTCGTACTGAAAAGCTCAAAAAGGTAACAGAGCATCTTATCATTATGACCTTTATCGGGCTAATTCTCATTAGTGTTCTATTTGGGGTAACCTTGTCTTACCAGCGACAATTCATGATTTCATGGATATGCTTTTGCTGTGGACTTCTTGGAGGGTTTGTGAGCATTCAGCAGCGAGTCAAGAAACTTGGCGATGAGGAGCTTGAACTGCTTTCAAAATCCTGGTTTCAGGTTTTGCTTATTCCTGTCTATGGTGGGATATTCTCGCTGGTTCTTTACGTTGGTTTCCTGAGCGAGATCATCAATGGGCCACTTTTTCCGCATATTATTATGCCACCTTTCTCGAATCCACCGACAAGGCAAAACATTATCATACTTCTCCAGGACACTTATCCAAAATCGGGTCAGGATTTGGCAAAGCTCCTTTTCTGGTCATTTGTTGCAGGTTTTTCCGAGCGATTTGTTCCTCAGCTAATCGATCATTCTCAGTCTGTAGCAACAGATGAATCCGATAAAGATTGAGTTTTTTTCAAAACATTTAGTCAATATAGACAGATTAACTGTATCTGATTTTTCAATAATCCGTAAGTTCCATGCAAAGAAAAGAAAAAGCTCTTCAGTTGTTCAGCAATCGTTGCAATTGCAGCCAGGCGGTGTTTGAGGCTTTTCGGCGGGTGGCGGGATGTGCGGCGCGGTGATCGACGACCGTCCCGACCTCCGCAATATCTTGCGAATCCATGCTCGACGCATCGACGCGCAGTATAAATCGCTGGTTGCGTTGTTCGCCATTGCGTCATCGGGATTGTGGCTGTGTGACGGAGTGTATGAGTACCAGATGCATCTGTGGGCGCAAACGGTGACTGGGCCGATTCGCATAGATTTGCTGCTTGTTGCGCCATTTCTCTATTACTCGGGAATGGCGTTTTATCACCTTGCGAAAATCAGTGTCGGCTCCTCCAGCAAGGCTTCTGAAGTGGAGTCCTGATTGGATCGCTGTGATCGTTTGCTTTTTCCCGCACATTAATCATGAACGCCATGCGACACCATCTTGCTATCGATCCCAAACTTCAGCTTTCCCCCGAGGAGCTTGCCGCGGCGTGGAATGGCGGCGTGCAGACTGCGGAGGCCGAGGCGAGCGTCGAGGCGGCTTCGGTGGCGGCGTTTCCGATGGGGGAGATGACGGTGTTGCTGCTTTCGGCGGCGTTGAGCATCCCGGCGACGGTGATCGCGACCTTCATCAGCGACTATCTCAAAAAGAAGTTTTCCGGCAAGCTACCGCCCGTAGTCGAGGTGACGACCATCTCCACGCCCGACGGCGAACCGCTTTTCGTGATCCGCAAAAGTATTGAGCAGCAAGACTCATAACCCTGAACCGATTCGCGCCATGGCCATTTCTATTTTCATCGAGGAGCAATCCCGCGAGGGCGAGAGCTTCAAGGCAACTGTACAGATTGAGTCTCAAGGCAAGTCTGATCCGCTGCTTATCTCCAATCCTGCGTCGCCAGAACAGGAGCGTGAGCTGGAGTGGTACTTCGAGGAGTGGTTGAACTTTCCATTTACCGACACGATCAGAGCCGAGCGGGCTGCCGGGTTTATCCGCAAGTATGGCGAAGCGCTTTTCAGGCAGGTATTTCGGAGCGATCCCGATGTGTATGCGGCGTATCAGAGTACGATGCGCGATGGTGGCGTGATGTTGCAGGTTATCGGTTCGCCGGAGTTTCATGCGCTGCACTGGGAGGCGCTCAAAGACCCAAACCTGCCGCATCCGCTGGCGGTTCTTCAGCCGGTGGTGCGAAAGAACAGGCAGGCGGTACTCAATCCCGCGACGCTTCCCGAAGCGCCGGAGCTGCGCGTGCTGCTCGTGACCGCGCGGCCATCGGGCAGCCGCGACGTTGGCTACCGCACCATCTCGCGCCCGCTCATCGAGGCGCTCGAAACCGGTAAGCTGCGAGCCACCATCGACATCGTTCGCCCCGGCACCTTCGAGGCGCTTTTGCATCACCTCGAAAAAACGCAGCTCGACCACGGTAGGGGATACTACCACATGCTGCACCTCGATCTGCACGGCGCGGTGCTGACCTATGCCGAGTATCAACAGGTCGCGAGCAAAGAGGCGGCCTCATCCGCGCATCTTTTCAAGGGTTATGGAAGCAGCGAAGTCGAGCCGTATGACGGAGAAAAGGCGTTTCTCTTGTTCGAGAACGAGGAGTCGCAGGATGGCAACGGCGGCGTGCTGGTGAGCGCGGAGAACATCGCGAACCAGTTGCGGATGCACCAGATTCCGATTGTCGCCCTCAACGCCTGCCAGTCGGGCAAGCAGCTCGGCAACACTGCAACCGAAACCAGCCTCGGCAGCCGCCTTCTTGCGTCGGGCGCGCAGCTCGTCATCGCGATGGGCTACTCGGTCACCGTGTCGGCGGCGAGAATTTTCATGACCCGCTTCTACCAAGAGTTGCTCGCGGGGCGCGGACCGGCGAGCGCGATTCGCGCGGCACGGCTGGAGCTGCATCGCAACAAAGCTCGCCGGGCGGCGTACAACAAGGAGATCGATCTCGAAGACTGGATGCTGCCGGTGATCTACCAGAACAGCCCGCCGCAGTTCCGGTTTACTGCCGCCGCGCCGGGAGCCGTGCCATCCGCGCCGCGCTACTCGCATCCCAAGCCGCTGTACGGCTTTTTCGGGCGCGACCTCGACGTGCTTGAAATCGAGCGCCGCCTGTTGTTGCGCTCTAATCTCTTGCTCGTGCAGGGGATGGGCGGCGCGGGCAAGAGCACGCTGTTGCACCACCTCGGCTGGTGGTGGCAGAAAACCCGCTTCGTCGAACAGGTATTCTACTTCGGCTACGACCTCAAGGCGTGGCGCTTGCCGGAGATCATCCGCACTATCGGCGAGCAGCTCGGCTTGCCGCAGAGCGGGCGTATGCAGGATGATCGCGAGGGCGTCGTCCGCGCTCTCAAACATACTCGCCATTTGCTGATGCTCGACAACATGGAGTCGATTACCGGCGAGCGGCTCTCCATTCCCAATACGCTGAACGAGACGGAGCGGCAGGAGCTGAAAGGGTTTCTGCTGGAGTTGCTCGATGGCAAAACGCTCATGCTGCTTGGCTCCCGCGGCGATGAAGCGTGGCTGCATCCGAACCCGCTCAGCAAGCATCGAATTTACGACCTGCCCGGCCTCGACAAAGAGGCGAGCAGCCAGCTTGCCGACAAGATTCTCAAGCAGATTTTCGCGCCGAACTATCCAGATGACGACAAGCATCGCGACGCTTTCAAACGGCTCATGAAGCTGCTCGGCGGCTATCCGCTGGCGATGGAGGTGGTGCTCTCGAACCTCGCCCGCTCAACGCCCGCGGAGGTGCTCGACCGTCTCGAAGCCGCCGACATCGATCTCGACAACCAGTCGGCAACCGCCGGAAAGACCGACAGCATCATCAAATGCATCGACTACTCCCACAGCAACCTCTCCGAACCCGCCCAGCAGCTTTTGCTCACGCTGGCTCCGTTTACGGGCGTGGTGAACAAGGGTCTTTTGAAACATTATAGCGAGCGATTGCTCGCCCAGCCAGCCCTTGACGGGTTGCCTTGTGATAAGTGGGACGAGGTGTTGCGAGAGGCGGAGAAGATGGGCTTGCTCAAGCCGCATGAAAACGAAGGATTTGCTGCAATTGGCTACCTCAGCTTGCAGCCGGTGTTTCCCTTTTTCCTGAAGTCGCGGCTCAACGATCCAGCGCAGGCGGAACGCAAAGAGGCGATTGAAACAGCGTTTCGTGAGCATTACGAAATGATTGGAGAGGATTTTAGAGAACTCACCAACTCAAAAGAAGCCGATCAACAGCAGGCAGGGTATGCGCTGATTGGTGTGGAATATGAAAATCTCTACACGGCTTTGCAGATCGCATTGAGGCAGCAGATGTCGATTGGATCGGTGTTTTATCCGCTTTCAAAATATCTCGACAAAACTCAGCAGCACCAGCAAGGCCTTGAGCTTGGCAGGCAGGTCATGAAAGCGCTTGAAAGTTATCCGGAAGAGCTGATGCAAGGGCAGATCGGGCAGGAGTTTGTTGGTGTGCTCTGTGACAGTATTGGGAAAACGTTCTATCTGTTGCAGCAGTTTCAGGAGGCGGAAGAGGCATATTCGAAGGCGTTGGAACTTAATGATATGCTTCTGGAACTGACGTCTCAAAAAAAAAGGATCGGCAGGGCAACGATTCTGCACCAGTTGGGCGTATCAGCTCAGAAGCAGCGAAAGTTTGAAGAGGCAGAACGATGTTATAAGGAGGCGCTTGTAATCAAAATCAAGAACAATCATCGGTATGAACAGATAGAAACGTGGCACCAGTTGGGCACGTTGGCTCAGGATCAACAAAATTATGCAGATGCGGAACTGTACTACAAAGAGGCGCTTGCAATCCAGATTGAATACAATGCCCAGTATACGCAGGCGGGCACACTATACCAGTTGGGCATGTTGGCTCAGGATCAACAAAACTATGCAGATGCGGAACAGTACTACAAGGATGCACTGGAGATTTGTAAGAAGCAAGGTGCTCAATATGAAAAATACCGCCCTCTGCACCAGCTGGGCTCGTTGGCTGAGGAACTGCGAAAATATGAAGAGGCGGAGCATTACTACAAGGAGGCGCTTGCGATCAATATTGAGTTCAATGATCGGTATGGGCAGGCGGGTGCACTACACCATTTGGGCAGGGTAGCTCAGGGTCAGCGGAAGTATGAAGATGCAGAGCGTTACTACAAGGAGGCGCTTGCGATCAATATTGAGTTCAATGCTCGATATGATCAGGCTAAAACTTTAGGTCAATTGGGTGTTTTAGCCGAAGATCTACAGGAGTGGAAGGACGCGCAGGTTTATTCTCTGGCTGCTGCAGCGATATTTATTGAGTTTATGGATAGGCTCAATTTGCTAATTGCGCTTGGATTGCTTGGCCGCATCTGGCGGGCGACTAAAGATCGTAGTCTTGTCGAAAAGGTTGCGGCTTTGCTGAACATCACCGCATCGGAGTGCGAAACGTTGCTCGACAAAATGGCAGAGGCATCCGAAAGTGAAGAGGAGTAGAACAGCTGCCGAACAACACCTCTGTTCCGCGCTCAGCGTTTGATGAGTGAGCCTGAGTAGATCGAGGCGGCTTTGCCGACGATTTTCCAGATCATCGGGCTGGTGAGGAGCGGCACCTGCTGCTTCAGGAAGGTCATGTTCAGGAGCAACTGGCGGTTGTTCTTGACGATTTCGCCGGTGCAGTTGATCGCGCCCATTTCACCGGACAAGCTGAGGTCATCGAGCATTCACGTCAAGTGGCGGGAGCGTGAGTCATCATTGCTCTCAGTCTTGTCTCCAAGAGGCAGATCGATCTTAACCACTCTGTCGGGTTTTTTCCCTTTAAATCCTTCCTGGCGGGTTGGATGCTTGCCAGTGCCGTGAGTATATTTCCGCCCGTCCTGCGCCGGTGATGCTGTCCATAACTGCCGCTGGGCGTAACCCGACATCCATCGTCATCATTTCCGCAGTATCATCCACAACATGAAAAGAGAGTCGCAGTTCGCCGTAACATAAGCGCTGAGTCTCGCCGCGCGGAGTGCACGGTGCTCTATGATCATTAATAATAAACAGTTATTGAAAGGAGTCATTCGCTATGGTGCGTTTTATAGAGTTGGTGCGGCACTGCCTGCTCGACGTGAAGGAAATCCTGCCGTGGCATCTTGTGGATCGCCTGAAGGAGAATCCCGGCCTGCTTATTCTCGACGTTCGCGAGCGGAACGAGTTCGACGCCATGCACATTACCGGCTCTCTCAACGTGCCGCGCGGCATACTCGAGTCGGCCTGCGAGTGGGATTTCGAGGAGACGGAGCCGGAGCTGGTCAATGCGCGGCAGCGTGAAGTCGTGGTGGTCTGCCGTTCGGGCCATCGCAGCATTCTTGCCTCCCATTCACTGCATGTGCTCGGGTTTGAAAACGTTGTCTCGCTTCAATCAGGCCTGCGCGGCTGGAACGACTACGAAGAACCGCTGGTGAACCGGGCAGGGGAGACGGTCGATCCTGATTTTGCGGACAAATACTTCACCGCCAAGCTTCGCCCCGACCAGATGCGCCCAAAGAGCGTGTGATGATAAAATAATAGTAGTGAATTTACATTACCATATGGTCATATAGTGATTTTTCTGCTTGCCTTCGAGCGTTCTTTTCTTATTTTTGTTACGCAATCTCGGGATTGTGTTCATCGAAGAGCACCTGGACTCACCATTCCGGGAATCAGTAACACACATTGATCAAAGGAGCCTGATGGGGAACAAGAAGAGCGACCGTGACGAGGTTATCGATAAATCGCTGAAGCATGTCGATACGGAAATTCCAACCGAAGAGCAGATTCATGAGGCCGAGAAATACGGCTTTCACGGTCAGGTTCAGGCGGCCAAAGTCAGGTTCGACAAGTATTTCCCCGGCGTTCTCGCTTCGATAACCGTCGCGGCGGCGGCAACCTTCCTCTCCGACCACTACGGTGCGCCGACGATGCTCTTTGCGCTGCTGATCGGCATGGCCTTCCGCTTCCTCTCCGAAGATGAAGGGCGGGCGCTGGTCGGCATCCAGTTCGCCTCCACCACCGTGCTTCGGATTGGCGTCGCGCTGCTCGGTATGCGTATTACCCTCGGGCAGATTCAGTCGCTCGGCGTCAAGCCGGTTGCGATGGTCTTTTTCTCGGTTCTGCTCACCATACTTTTCGGACTCGCCCTTTCCAAAATTATGGGACGCGGCAAAAGATTCGGCCTTCTGACCGGCGGCAGCGTCGGTATCTGCGGCGCGTCGGCGGCGTTGGCCATTTCGGCCATCCTCCCGCAGGACGAGTACAGCGAGCGCAACACCATCTTCACGGTCATCAGCGTCACCGCTCTGAGCACGATCGCCATGATCGCCTATCCGCTCGTGTCGCACTGGTTTGGCCTCGACCACCGGGCGGCGGGTATCTTCCTCGGCGGTACGATCCATGACGTGGCGCAGGTAGTCGGCGCGGGTTATTCGGTCTCCCCGGAGACCGGCGATACTGCGACTGTCATCAAGCTGCTTCGCGTTTCGATGCTGGTGCCGGTCGTCTTCACGCTCTCGCTGATTTTCCACACGAGGAACCAGAAGGATGGCAATGCTCCGAAGCGCATGCTTCTGCCGCCGTTCATCATCTTTTTCGTCGTCTTTGTCGGCATCAACAGCCTTGGCATCGTTCCGAAACCGGCCACGACGTTCATCAACGACGCCTCCCGCTGGTGCCTGGTGACGGCGATTGGCGCGCTTGGCATGAAAACGTCGCTGAAATCGCTCTTCGAGGTTGGCTGGAAGCCGGTCTCGATCATGGTCGCCGAAACGGTGTTTCTCGCCGCGATGGTGCTCGGCACTGTAGTCTGGATGCCCTGATATTCTGTTTTTCAGCGGCAGGGTGCGTTTTTTCGCGACATATTTTGTGGTATTGAATGATTTTGTTGCAAGGGGTCTTCGGCGCGTTTATTATCTTTGGAGTTACTTTTTATTAGTAGCTGTTCCTGAAAACGATATGGCCGTCGGAGAGACTGTAACCGGTTTTTCTGCAAGCTTATAGCATTCTGAAAAGGGCAAAGGGCAGTTTTTTTACGTTTCGTGCACCGTGGTCGCACGAACATTCAATTAATGACAAGCAATACAACAAGGAGCTTTTTATGAGCGAAATCGTCAGCGATATGGAGCTGGACTGCAAAGGCATGAACTGTCCTTTGCCGATTCTCAAAACCAAGAAAGCTATCGACGGTCTACAGAGCGGTCAGGTACTCAAAATGATCGCCACCGATCCCGGTTCGGTCAAGGATATGGATTCATGGGCGAAACGTACCGGTCACGACCTGATCGGGCATACCGAAGCCGGTGAAGTACATACCTACTACATCAGGAAAAAATGATTTCATGCGGCGCTCTCCGTTTTGTCGCAGAATGACGGAGAGCGCTTCACGGATTACTGGACAAGTTCTGATTAAAATTAATGTTAACTCATTTCAAGATCAGGAAAACCCCCTTGCTAATGCCAGCTCGCAACCTCCTGCTCTCTGCGTATTGCGCCCATGACGTTCTTCCCGTGGTGCGGTTTCTTCAGAGCGGAATCCCAAATCCGCAAAAGTTCTGCCGATTCCGATTTTCTCGAAAATAAAGCTGGAGACTCACTACCAGTGGACGACGGATTTTTCTGTCTCGCCACGCTTTCCGTATTTGCCTGTAGCCGATAACGTTTGAAAAAACAAACGGATGCCGATAATCCGAAGGGGGAAAAAGTTCTGTTGATCGCTTCGTTTTTTTCGATCTGATTTTGGAAAAAAGCAGGGAGCCGCTTGAAAAAAAGAACATTATTTGTTAACTATATGCTCATATAATAGAGACAAACCTGGTCATAAAAATCACCAGATTACTGTCGTCTTTCATTGCGTTTTTCGGCAGGAGCGGTTTTGTCCTGTTTTAAATCAAATATCACCATTACAATCATTTCAAGGAGAATCATTATGTCGATTACGGTTAATGGCGTGAGCGTCGAGACGGACGAGAACGGTTATCTGGTGAACCTCGATGACTGGAGCGAGGATGTTGCGGTGAAGATCGCCGAGGGCGAGGATATTTCGATGGAGGAGAGTCACTGGGATTTGATCAAGTTCCTCCGTAATTACTACAAAGAGTACCAGATCGCGCCTGCCGTGAAGGTTTTGACCAAGGCGGTCGCCAGCGAGAAGGGCATGGACAAGAAAGAGGCGTCGGAGTTTCTGTACGCGATGTTCCCGAAAGGCCCGGCGTTGCAGGCTTGCAAGATTGCCGGTCTTCCCAAGCCGACCGGTTGCGTCTGATCGCTGCCTGAGGCAACCCACAATGAATATGGCCGACGATCCGTCTTTGGACGTCGGCCTTCAACGTATCTGAGAATCAAAGGAGGCAACATGGATGGTGCTAACGATAGCGCTGTGAAAGGGTCGTGCCAGTGCGGCGGCGGGTGCGGTTCGTCGAGCGATGGTAAATTCCTGAACGCGACGCCGATGCTCGATCAGCTCGAAAGCGGGCCGTGGCCAAGCTTCGTGTCGGGCTTCAAGGAGCTTGCGGAGCGGACGAAAAAACCGATGCTGCGCGGCGTGCTCGACCAGCTCGAATATTCCTACAAGACGAAGATGGGCTACTGGAAAGGTGGTCTCGTCACGGTTGACGGCTACGGCGCGGGCATCATCACGCGCTACTCGATGATCAAGGACAAATTTCCCGAAGCGGCGGAGTTCCACACGATGCGTATTCAGCCCGCTCCGGGCCTGCATTACAACTCGTCGATGCTGCGCGAACTGTGCGACATCTGGGAAAAATACGGCAGCGGTATTATTACACTGCACGGCCAGACGGGCGACATCATGCTCCAGGGCATCGAGCAGGACAAGGTTCAGGAGTGTTTCGACGAGCTGAACCAGAAAGGTTGGGATCTTGGCGGCGCGGGCGCAGGCATGAGAACCGGCGTATCGTGCATCGGCCAGGGTCGTTGCGAGAACGCCTGCTACGACAACCTCAAGCTGCACCTCGACGCGCTCAAGCACTTCTCCCCGCAGGTTCACCGCCCCGAATGGAACTACAAGCTGAAATTCAAATTCTCCGGCTGCCCGAACGACTGCACCAACGCGATCATGC
>CAIUQW010000206.1 GCA_903901395.1 uncultured Chlorobiales bacterium
GGATTCAACTTCCTGAACCAGTTCGGCCTTGGCGCGCAGGTCGCCGTTTCCGATAACAGCGCCATCACCGTCGGCTACCGATTCCGCCACCTTTCCAACGCAGGCACGAGCCAGCCGAACCGTGGCATCAACAGCAATGCCGTGGTGCTGAGCTGCTCGCTGCTGTACTGACAAATTTTCGAGGACACTTCCGCAACCGGAGCGTCGCCATGCGCATTGTCGATCTGAGCCATCCGATCTCTGCGGAAATGCCGCTCTGGCCGGGCACGCCCGCGCCGGAAATTTCCGATCTTCACACTATCGGGCGCGACGGTTTTGGCGAACGCTGGCTGCAACTGTCTTCGCATACCGGCACGCACCTCGACGCTCCGGCGCACATCGTCGAAGGCGCGGCGACGCTCGACCGGATGCCGGTTGACGCCTTTATCGGCAAGGGCACTGTGCTCGATGTCACCCAATCGCAACGTGAGACGATCACGCTCGAAACGTTGCTTGAGTTCCGGGCGCAGATCGGGCAGGCTGAGTTCCTGCTGCTGCATACCGGCTGGAGCCGATTCTGGGGACGCGACGAGTACAATCGCGACTATCCGGCGCTCTCTGCCGAAACGGCGGAGTGGCTTGCCGGAGCCGGGCTGAAAGGCGTCGGCATCGATGCGCCGTCGTTTGATGCGTGGGACTCCGAAGCACTGCCGGTTCACCGCCGCCTGCTCGGCGCGGGGCTTCTTCTGATCGAAAATCTTACCGCGCTCGACCAGCTCGCCGACAGCGTTTTCCTCCTTTCCGTCTTGCCGCTCAACATCGCTGCTGCTGAAGCCTGCCCGGTCAGAGCGGTAGGTATACGCTCATCTTTTTCGCAATTGTGAACTTTTTTCTTTTGTCATTTCAATCGCGGTGCGTTACCTTCCGTAGTGTCAATTTCAACTTTCGCTAAACTGTTCTTTCCTTTTGAAACTTTCATAAGTTATGGACAGATCTGAGCGCAGGACGCTTTCCTCGATAACCGGCAAGGTTATCATGGCTCTCGCAGGATTATTCCTGGTTGTATTTCTTCTGGTTCACCTCGGCATCAACCTCCTGCTTCTCGCCGATGACGGCGGAAGAGCCTTTACCGGGGCGGCAACCTTCATGGCGACCAACCCGGTTATCAGGATAGCAGAGGTGGTTCTCTTCGGC
Source organism: uncultured Chlorobiales bacterium (assembly GCA_903901395.1). Taxonomy (GTDB): domain Bacteria; phylum Bacteroidota; class Chlorobiia; order Chlorobiales; family Chlorobiaceae; genus Chlorobaculum. The sequence goes on from CAIUQW010000206.1 coordinate 1,174, forward strand.
GGATTCCTTATCCACATGATGTTCGGGGTGGGGGTCAGCATACGAAACCGGAGATCGCGGCCAGTTCGCTACCAGCACAAAAGCAAGTCCGAGACCTCTCCCCTCTCGAAGTATATGCTCCACAGCGGCATCATCGTCTTCATCTTCCTTGTCCTTCACTTCATCGATTTCTACTTCATCAAAGTCGGTCTGGTCGCGCCTCCCGCAGGTATCGAGCGCCACGATTTCTATCACCGCTCACTGTTGCTTTTTGCAGACAAGGGATATTCGGCGGTGTATCTCGTCGGCTTCCTTTTTCTCGGATTTCATCTGAATCATGCCGTTCAGGCGGCATTCCAGACCATAGGCATGAACCACAGCAAGTACATCGATGGCATCAAGGTGTTCAGCATGTTGTATGCGATCATCGTTGCCGGCGGTTTCATGACTATACCACTCTGGTTCATCTTATTCAGGTAATGCCTTCAGTCAGTATTTCCGTCTCAATGACTGTCACCGATAACATTCACCGTCCATGATCAACCTGAACGCGGGGGCGCCCAAAGCGCCTCTGGCAGAGCAGTGGAGCAGCTACAAGGCCAACTGCCGCCTGGTCAATCCGAACAACAAGCGCAAGCTCGACATCATCGTGGTCGGCACCGGCCTTGCCGGCGCTTCGGCGGCGGCGACCCTCGGCCAGCTTGGCTACAACGTCAAATCGTTCTGTTACCAGGACACTCCGCGCCGGGCGCACAGCATCGCCGCGCAGGGCGGCATCAACGCCGCGAAGAACTACCAGAACGACGGCGACAACGTCTTCCGGCTCTTCTACGACACCATCAAGGGCGGCGACTACCGCGCGCGCGAGTCGAACGTGTATCGTCTCGCCTCGATAAGCCCTGAAATCATCGATCTTTGCGTTGCGCAGGGAGTGCCGTTCGCACGTGAGTACGGCGGACTGCTCGCCAATCGCTCCTTCGGCGGCACCCAGGTATCGAGAACCTTTTACGCTCGTGGCCAGACAGGCCAGCAGCTCCTCATCGGCGCTTACAGCGCTCTGAGTCGCCAGATCGCCGCCGGAAGCGTGAAGCTCTACAACCGCCGCGACGTACTCGACATCGTCATCATCGACGGCAAGGCCCGGGGCGTGATCGCGCGCAACCTCGTGACCGGCGAGATCGAACGCCACTCCGCGCACGCTGTGGTGCTTGCTTCGGGCGGTTACGGCAACGTCTTCTACCTCTCGACCAACGCGATGGGCTCGAACGTCACTCCGGCCTGGAGCGCTTACAAGAAAGGGGCGGTGTTCGCCAACCCCTGCTTTACGCAGATTCACCCGACCTGCATTCCGGTGCATGGCGAGTTCCAGTCGAAGCTGACGCTCATGAGCGAAAGTCTTCGCAACGATGGCCGCATCTGGGTTCCGAAAGAGAAAGAGGATGTCGAGCTGCTTCGCCAGAAGAAGATCACGCCGGAGCAGATTCACGAGTCAAAGCGCGACTACTACCTCGAACGCCGCTACCCGGCCTTCGGCAATCTGGTGCCGCGTGACGTCGCGTCGAGAGCCGCCAAGGAGCGCTGCGACGAAGGCTATGGCGTCGGTAGCAGCGGGCGCGCGGTTTTCCTCGACTTCAGCGACTCGATCAACCGCCTCGGCGCGGAGGCCATTTCCGCCCGCTACGGCAACCTGTTCCAGATGTACGAGCGGATCGTCGATGACAATCCCTACCAGACGCCGATGATGATTTATCCTGCGGTGCACTACACCATGGGCGGCCTCTGGGTGGACTACGAACTGATGACCACCGTGCCCGGCCTCTACTCGATAGGCGAGTGCAACTTCTCCGATCACGGCGCGAACCGCCTCGGCGCTTCGGCGCTTATGCAGGGGCTTGCCGACGGCTATTTCGTGCTGCCATACACCATTTCAGCCTATCTCTCCAACGAGATCCATACGCCGCCCATCCAGACGACCCTGCCGGAGTTCCATACTGCCGTGCATGGCGTCGCCGACCGGCTCAACCAGCTCAAGGAGACCAAAGGGAAAACCTCGGTGGATCACTTCCACAAGTCGCTCGGCAAGATCATGTGGGAGTACTGCGGCATGTCGAGAAACGAAGCCGGGCTGCAAAAGGCTCTCGGCCTCATCGGGGATCTGAAAACGGAGTTCACTTCCGACGTCAGCATTCCCGGCGGCATGAAGGAGTACAATCCCGAACTGGAGAAAGCCTGGCGCGTGCAGGACTTCATCGAACTCGGTGACCTGATGGTGCGCGACGCCCTTGAGCGCAAGGAGTCCTGCGGCGGGCACTTCCGCGAAGAGTCGCAAACCCCCGACGGAGAAGCGCTGCGCAACGACGAAGAGTTCGCGCATGTTGCTGCCTGGGAGTTCAAAGGCAACGGCGCGGCACCTGAAAGGCATCGTGAAGAGCTTCGTTTCGACACGGTCAAACCATCTCAACGCTCTTATAAATAAACGACGATCATGATTTTCACCCTGAAAATATGGCGTCAGAAAAACGCCTCGGATAAAGGAGGTCTGGTCACCTACAAGGCGGAAGATATTTCGCCTGACAGCTCCTTTTTTGAAATGCTCGACCAGCTCAATCAGCAGCTTATCGCCAAGGGCGAAGACCCGGTCGCGTTCGACCACGACTGCCGCGAGGGCATCTGTGGAACGTGCAGCCTCTATATCAACGGACGCCCTCACGGCCCGCTGAAGGGGACAACAACCTGCCAGCTTCATATGCGCTCGTTCAGGAACGGCGAGACGATCTACGTCGAACCGTGGCGTTGCGGCGCGTTTCCGGTCATCAAGGACCTCATCGTTGACCGGAGCGCCTTCGACACAATCATCCAGGCTGGCGGGTATGTTTCGGTCAACTCCGGCGGTATCCCCGACGCCAACACCATTCCCGTACCCAAGCTGGATGCCGACACCGCTTTCGACGCCGCCGCCTGCATTGGCTGCGGAGCCTGCGTCGCCTCGTGCCCCAACGCCTCAGCGATGCTGTTCGTCGGCGCCAAGGTCTCCCACCTCGCCCTGCTGCCACAGGGACGGGTCGAGGCCGAACACCGCGTCCAGAAGATGGTGGCCACGATGGACAGCCTCGGATTCGGCAACTGCAGCAACACCTACGCCTGCGAAGCCGAGTGCCCCAAAGAGATCGCCGTCACCAACATCGCCCGCATGAACCGAGAATTCCTCGCCGCAAAAATCTTCGCCGAAAAAGAAAAGCAGATCAGCTTCACGCTGTAAGGGTTTGGAGAGAGAGGGCGAGACGTAGATATGATTGCAGGAGCGTCCCAACATGCCGGGACGCCCTCTGCGGAATCCCCCTGAATTGCGTTTCCTCACGAGAAGATCGAATCAGCATGACCTACGATCCAAAAACATATTATCGTAGCTCGTTGCGGTTGCAGAATTATGATTATTCTCAGTCAGGTGCATATTTCGTGACCTTGTGCACCAATAACCGGGAATGTATGTTCGGGAACGTTGTGGACGGTTTTATGCAATTGAATGAAATGGGGAAGATCGTTGCTGATGAATGGATTAAATCCTCGGAAATTCGTCGCGAAATCGATCTGGATAAATGGGTTGTGATGCCGAATCATTTACACGGAATTATTGTGATCACGGGTGATTCCGTAGGGGCGCACGGCCGTGCGCCCCTAAAAAAGCCACAGGGTGTACGCGATAAAGAGTTGTATCGTAAGCCAAAATCCATCGGCGCGATGATCGCCGGATTCAAGTCGGCCTCCACCAAACGCATCAATCAATTGCGGCAAACTCCTGGTGCGAAACTCTGGCAACGCAACTACTGGGAGCACGTTATACGAAATGAACACGATCTCTCCGAAATCCGCGAATACATCTGCAACAACCCAATAAAATGGGAATTCGATAGATTATATATCCCAATGTAGAATCGACAGGATGGCCGTCTTTTATCCATCGTGATTGTGTGTTCCTGCGTTTTCTGTGATAGCTCCGACACATAAAAATCCCCGAATTTCTGTATGTTTCCTTATTCCATTTTTAAAACAATATGGCAACATATTTGCTATTGATCCAGCCATTAAAACTGTCAAACAATTGCCCCGGACTTCAGTCCGGGGTTTATGGATAACCCAAAATAAAAAAGGGCTTTAGCCCAATATCTTGCATTGACGGTGATTGCGATTTTTGTCGCCGGAGCAATAAACAACACATATACCGATTGCCATCAGACTTGTCATCTACAGTCTCCATGTTTTAGAATTGGAGTTAGAGCCTTTCGTTATCGACATTAATCTCAATACCATCGTCTTGTCCGATAATATTTGAGGAAGCCGAGGACGATCACTGCCATCAGGCCAAGCACGGCGTAGTAGCCCCACCAGAGGTCGAGTTCGGGCATGTTCTTGAAGTTCATGCCGTAGACGCCTGCGATGAACGAGAGCGGCATGAAGATCGTGGCGATCATGGTGAGGAACTTCATGATTTCGTTCATCCGGTTGTTCACCCCCGCCAGCCAGGTCTCGTGCATGCTCGTGACGATCTCGCGGAACACCTCGACCGTGTCGATGACGAGAATGACGTGGTCGTACACGTCGCGGAAGTAGTGTTCCACCAGGTCGCCCACCACCGCGAAGTCGTCCCGCGAGACGCTGCCGATGATCTCCCGAAGCGGCCAGACCGCTTTGCGGAACATGATCAGCTCCCGCTTGAGCGAGTTCAGGGCGTTGAAGCTCTCCTGGCTGAAGGTGGCCATGAGGTCGGCGTCGAGCAGGTCGATCCGGTTTTCTATCTCTTCGAGGATCGAGAAGTAGTGATCCACGACCGCATCGACGAGAGTGTAGGCGAGAAAATCGGCATCATGTTTCCTGACTTTGGCGTTGGCGCTGTTGATGCGCTGCCGGACGGGATCGAACATGTCGCCCGGAATCTCCTGAAAAGTGATGACCCAGCCGGGGCCAAGCACGACGCTCAGCTGTTCCTGGCCGATCTCGCCGGTTTCGCGATTGAAGTCGAGCATCTGGAGGGTCAGATAGAGGTATCGCTCGAAATCCTCGACCTTCGGGCGCTGGCCGGTGTGGAGGATGTCCTCCTGCGTCAGTGGATCGATGCCGAACAGCTCGCCGAACGCCTGGATCACTTCGGTATCGTGCAGGCCATCAACGTTGATCCAGAGCACCTTGAACCGCTCTTTCAGGGCGAAGCACTCGGCGGCATTGCTGACGGACATGGTGACCGCCTGCTTTTCGTCATAGCCGATAACCGTGATCCGGGTCGTCTCGACCTTCCGCTCGCCGATATGGATGAGCGAACCCGATGGCTGGCCGATGGATTGATGGCGGCTTCTGAAGAGCCGTTTCTCAGGCTTCCGCTTGTGGTGATTTCCGCGTGACGGGCGAGACGGATGTTGTGTGGTTTGCATCGGCAAAGTGGTCTCTGAGCGCCCGGAACGAAAGGTTCGTTCAAAAGGGCGATCTTTCAGGTTAACTGGCCAGTTTCGATTCTTTGCGTGATCCCGAACGAAGACACCCTGAAAAGTAACCCGGACACAGCAATTATTAATCCGACCATTAAAATTCTCAATAAATTGCCCCGGACTTTAGTCCGGGGTATGCAGATAAGACAAAATTAATAAAGGCTTTAGCCTGATTTCTTACAACGACGGCGATTGCGATTTATTATGGCAGGAGTAATAACGCAACCTGTTGCGTGCATTACCTCGAAGCAATCCGCTATACAGTCTTATCAAGCGGATCAGGCGTCGATAACCGCGTTGGTGAGTTCTGAATCGCATCATCGACAGCAGAGGCAATTGTTTTGATTCCTAATAAATATTACATCTGATTTACGGGATTTTGTTGATTTTTTCTTTGAAATGAAGAATAATATCAGTACTGTTCACTTAAGGGACAAACGTGCGCCATTACTTCAATGGTCATCTTCCCTGCGTACCTGTATGTTTTTTTCTTGGAATGCTCTGTCCCAATAACTTCAGGCGCGCATCGTTTTCTGATCCGATCAATGTCTCCAGGGTTGTTTTGTCGATCCTTGCCGAGTATGCGCTCTTGATACCATAGAGCGCAATGAAGCTGGTACGTTTTTGTGCCGGGTATCGGGATCGACCGCCGGGCAATCCGGCAGGTTTTTACAGGAAACAGTTCAAACAGGATACCGCCATGAATCCGATCCCGTTCAATCTATCGGTACTGAAAACCGAAAGTTTTCTCCAGCTCGACTCCTCGGAAAAATTCCTTGTCTCCAAAGCCGGTTCCGTGCATGCTGAATGGAAGCTTCCGGCCAGCAAGCCCGGCAAGGTCATCAAGCCTTCGCTCGTGCAAACACTTGTTTTCGGTGATGTCTCGTTCGCCTGGACATCCACCTGGGTTACGGTGACTGCCAAAAGCAAGGCGCAATGGGGAATCAATACCGCCCGATTTTCGGGAAAACCGACCCTCAGGGTTAGTGTTGGAAGGGATGGCAAAACGGTCAGGATCGCCCTCAAAGGCGCGCGATTCCCCGGATTCGACCTCTCCGCCGATCTTGTCGCCACGTTATCGCTGAAGGGACAGGTGACAACCATAAGCTTTAAATTCCCGTTCTGCGGATTCGTTGCCGAAGATATTCCGCTCGTCGGCTGGCTCGAAGGCGCGGCTCCGGCGAAGGCTCTGGTATTCTTCGACGACTTCATCTGCCGCGTCACGACAGGGTTGCATCTCCGGCTCGCGGGCGTGACCTGGGCAACCTTCAACCCGTCGTGGCTCTTTGTTTTCGGTGGCGGCCAGCCGTTTGTCGATCTGACGGCGGAGGGGGACACAATCAGTTCACCGACTCTGGCGCTGGCGCTGCTGGCCCCCGGAATGCCGAGCGTGCTGCCTGCTCCGGCCAATCGCCGCGCGGCGCTGTTCATTCCTGAAAAAACGCCCTTCGACATGCCCTTGTGGCCCGAACGCGCCTCTGGCTGGCGATTCCAGCACCCCGCTCCAGCCTTCAGCCAGCTCTTCATCGAAGCGGACGAACAGCTCGATGGCGCGGTGCGCCGTGCCGTGGCCGCCGTCGGAGCCGCCGGGAGCACGATTTTCTTCAAGCCGGGCGCTGATTTGCTGAACGACTTGATGACGCCGTTCGCAATTCCGCTGCTCAAGCCGCTCTACGTGGCCGCGTACTCGGGAGACGGCGCGCGACTCGGCGCGACTCTGTTGGCCAGCCGCGTCAATATCCCGCTCACGGCGCATACCGCCGGTTGCACTCTCTATCTCGGCGCGGTTCCACGCAAACCCGGTTTCATGCTGACGGACATTCCGTCCAGCGATTCCACTCCCGGACTGCTGTTTCTCGGCCCGCCAAACGAACCGCTCCAGCAGGGGTTGCCGTTCAGCCTGATCGCCACCGCTCCAAGGATGGGAGATTTTGTCGTCGATCCGATGCCGCCGCTTGCGCCCAGCACCATGCTGCTTGCACTCTCGCCCATCGGGCGGGAGCTGACTCCGGCGGAAGGGATGATCGCCGTGTCAGACAAGAAGCCTGAGGCGCATATCCTGCTGCCTGAATGGATACTCACCCA
>CAIUQW010000207.1 GCA_903901395.1 uncultured Chlorobiales bacterium
AATGGGGCCGGGGCGAAACAGATGAAAAACTGGCTGTCCGCGCTGTTGGGGTTTGCAGCACGAGCCATCGAAACCGTGCCCCGCACATGCGGCTCTTGCGAGAATTCGGCCTTGAGTGCCTTGCCGGAACCTCCGGTACCATTGCCGTTCGGGTCACCGGTCTGCGCCATAAATCCGGGAATCACTCTGTGGAAGGTCAGGCCGTCATAAAACCCTTTTCTGGCAAGCTCCTTGATCCGTGCGACGTGGCGCGGGGCCAGGTCGGGACGCAACTGAATAACGACTCTGCCAGCCGGAATATCCAGATAGAGAGTATTCTGTAAATCCGGGACGGACGAGGCGTCGGCCAATCCGGTCTTTGGCAGGCTGATCGACAGGAACGCAAGAAGCGCGGCAAACAGTCTGGCTAATCTTGAGCGCATGTGAAGGGTGTTTTGTATTGTTGAGATGTATCCGGTGAAGTATATGAAGTTTGTCGTGAGAATCCATACTGTCGCGCTCAGGAGCGGTTTAAAAAGGTGCTTTACTGAATTTCGCCATCTGCACGGTCTATGAATCACTCGGCTACGACCTCATCGAAATGTCCGACCGAGGCCGACGCCAGCGCTGAAAAAAGTTTGAGGGAACCGCATCGCAACGACATGAGACCATACATCTTATTCGTTAGACAAGCGATCTCTCGCTCTATTGCAGGGTAATATTCCAGTAACGACGACAGCCTGCCCGGCAGACACACGCTATGATTCTTGAACTGGAAAGCCTCGTTTCCGCGCTACAAGCTGTCGCGGATGGCTGACCTCACCGCTGATGATCTGCAAACCATCAAATCGGGCGTCATTCAGAATTTCAAAGTGGCCTGTGAGCAGTGCTGGAAATTCATGAAACGGTGGCTGGAAATCAATGTCATTCCAGATATAGCCGATGGAGTCCCCCGGCGCGAACTCTTCAGGCTCAGTGCTTAAAACCGGCTGATTGACGACATCGATCTCTGGATGGAGTTCTACAAGGCGCGTAATCTGACGGCGCATACCTACCATGCAGGCAATGCCGAACAGGCTTTTCGGACTGCAATCATGTTGCCGGAACAGGGCGCGCTTCTGCTTGAAAGATTGAAAAAGGGAAATGATTGAAATCACCCGGCATGATCTCGAAGTGGTACGAAACATTCTTGAGTGTTTCGTGCAGGATGCCAAAATTATCGTGTTCGGCTCACGGATTCACGGCACGGCGAAACCCTGGTCAGACCTCGACCTCGCCATCAAGGCCAAATCACCGCTCGACTGGAAACTGCTCGCCGACATCAAAGAAGCATTTCAGGAATCCGAATTGCCTTTCAGAGTCGATATTGTGGACTGGAACGATATAACACCCGCATTTCGCAAAGCAATAGAAACAAATGGCTACGAGATATTGCTGTGAAACTAAGTTTATCTTGGATTCCAAGACATTTGCGCGGGATGAATCTGAGGTCACTGAATTACTTACTTAATTTACTTACGTCCCCGATCCATCCGTCCCCGATCCATCGTCCCGTCCTGGTTGGTATACTCATGCTGACGTCATCCCGGCCATCGTGTCCTTCAGAGCACCAAGAAGTCGCTGTGCAAGTGTCCGGTCACCTATACTATCGATGTACTGAATGTATTTGAGATTCGGTGTGTCTGAAGGGAGATCCTCTTTCTTCTGTGTAATAGCAACAATTGGCTTTCCTAGGACAATTGCCATTCCGAATTCCAAGTAAACGTTTGGCCTTTGACCAGTAAAATCGACGAGTACCAGTTCCGACTCAGTCATGAGATGCCAGATGTCGTCAAAGATAACTTGGCCATTGCGGTCGTCAGCACACGTCACACGATACCCGACAGGTTCGAGAATTGACTTCACATGTTCCAGAACGGTGTCCTTCACATTCCACGCCATGACTACAAAGACTGTCTTCGGTCGTGTGATTCTTGGTTTATCTCTGAGCAAATAGGGATTTGGCTTGACAATAATCCCGTCTGTCGGACTATCCTCACGTCGCATGCGCGCAATGAAATCCGCAAGACTTTGCAGCGCGTCTCGAGATGCTCGCAAATCGTCACTGGTTTTCTGTCGAATCCGCTGTGCCGTTGAACCACTCATCGGCACATTCCAGTTCCAACCGGTCACGTGTATCCGCTCGAATATCTGCTCAACGAAGGCGTGCTGCGCCTCGTTCTCGACATGCGATGCCAATGGAAGAAGCTCCTTCTTGCAACGTTGCGCCCAGTTGATTGCGCGTCTGAGGTACTCCTCAGTATCTTCGTTGCCCGCAGGTTTGATGTTTTTTGGTTCATCCTGAAGCAACCGATCGACCTCTGCTACGAGATTGTCAGCGAAAACGGTGTAGTCTGTCAGTGCCATCGCATTCTCCTTGCCTGCGTGCTGCTTATATTGTGAAGGTTTCTAACATTGTTTATACTGATCCGCCTAATTCAGTAAAAGGCTGAAAACCTATTCCTATACATGATAACCCGAAAGTCATCATCACAGACACGCCAATAGATTATTGTTATTGATAAAACACTTAATCGAATTATCCATCGTTTATTACTCCGGCAACAATAAATCGCAATCGCTGCCATTGTATGAGATTGGGCTAAAACCCTGATTTATTATGCGTTATCCGAATACCCCGACTGAAGTCTGGGGTAATAGTTTAAGGTTTATAATGGCTGGAGAAATAATCCTGCTGGTTTATACATATCCGTCCAATCCCTCAATACTCACAGCATTTCTCAAAGAACGCTTCAAGCAAGCTCAGTAAAAACCGTAGGGTCAGCGTATATATCAACAATTCCGTCGCTCGTGTTGCATTGGGTCTGTTCAGCTCATTCGGCAATCCGTCTCGGGAGGGGTACTGCATAAGCTCGACGGCGGGGCTTACGGTTTATATGTACGAAGAATCTCGGTATTTATCAAGTCCCGGTCTTTCAGATTCCTTGCTGGCAGGAGCAAAAAGGTAACGCTTCTCCCGTCACCCTTCGCCAGTTCAACTCTCCAAATCGACTCGCATCCATCTCGAAAAATGGCTTTTCTTATGGATTTACAATTATGTCACATGGAATCTGCATATTTTTTCTATATTCACTCGCAGTAAAATGTTGATGTTTTTTACAGATTTGTTCCAATGCAGTGCGCTGTGACGTCAAAAATCACGGCAAACAATACTGAGCGCCAATGCCTTTTCGACCCTGCTTTACATCCTCCAATTTCCGGCGGGAACCATTTCCGGTTCACCGGAGTCATTTCATCCGGAACTCCAATTTCACCTGACAATCATTCATGGAACCAAGAATTATTGATATTACCGAGCTTGCGCTGCGCGATGCCCATCAGAGCCTCATCGCCACAAGGCTTGGCATCGATGACATGACCGGAGCCTGCGCCGATCTCGACGAGGCGGGCTACTGGTCAATCGAGTGCTGGGGCGGCGCGACCTACGACGCCTGCATCCGCTACCTGAACGAAGACCCCTGGGAGCGGCTGCGCGCCTTTAAAAAGCTCATGCCGAAAACGCCATTGCAGATGCTCCTGCGCGGCCAGAACCTGCTTGGCTATCGCCATTATCAGGACGAGGTGGTCGAGCGGTTCTGCCAGAAATCCGTCGAGAACGGCATCGGCGTGTTTCGCATCTTCGACGCGCTGAACGACCTGCGCAACATCGAAACCTCGGTGCGGGCGGTTAAAAATGCAGGCGCTCACGCGCAGGGAACGATTTCCTACACGGTCAGCCCAATCCACAACACCGCGCTTTTCGTCGAACAGGCGCGTCGGTTGCAGGATATGGGGGTCGATTCCATCTGTATCAAGGACATGGCGGCGCTCATCAAGCCGCACGCGGCGTACGAGCTGGTGCGCGGCATCAAGGAGGCGTGCGGCCCCGCGCTGCGCGTTCATCTGCACGTGCACGCCACCACCGGCGTCACGCTCGTGAGCCTCATGAAGGCGGTCGAGGCGGGCGTGGATTGCGTCGATACCGCCGTCAGCTCGATGAGCCTCGGCCCCGGGCACAATCCGACGGAGAGCTTCATCGAGATGCTCGAAGGCACCGGCTTCACGACCCGCGTCGATATGGAGCGGGTGCAGCGCGTCAAGCGTCACTTCATGTATGTGCTGGATCGCTACAGCGAGTTCCAGTCGAAAGTTACCGGCGTGGAGACCGAGCTGTTCAAGAGCCAGATTCCCGGCGGAATGCTTTCCAACATGGAGAGTCAGCTTCGCCAGCAGGGAGCGGGCGACCGGATGCAGGAGGTGCTCGACGAGATTCCGCTCGTGCGCCGCGATACCGGTTACGTGCCTCTCGTCACGCCGAGCAGCCAGATCGTGGGTACGCAGGCGGTGCTCAATGTGCTGATGGGCCGGTACGCCGTGCTGACCGGCGAGTTCGCTGATCTCATGCTGGGTTATTACGGCAAAGGGCCGGGTGAAAAGAACCCGGAGGTGGTCGAAATGGCTCACCGGCACGCCGGAAAGCAGCCGATCACCTGCCGTCCCGCCGACCTGCTCCAGCCCGAGTGGCAGAAGCTGCGCTCCGAAGCGCTCGCGCTCGACGGGTGCAATGGCACGGACGAGGATGTGCTGACCTATGCCATGTTTCCGCAGGTTGCGCCCAAGTTTTTCACCACCCGGCACGAAGGGCCTCTGAACCTTGGCCGCGACCCGCTTACCGGCGCATCCGAGACCCATCCGCCGGAGGGGCACCAGGGCGCCATTACTGGCCCCATCACCTATTCCGTGACCCTGAGCGGACGGCAGCACAAGGTGACAGTAGCGCCGTATCAGCAACCATAAGATTTGAGTTATGCAGGAACCTATCAAGAGCATTGAAGAGAAAATAGAGGAGCTGAACCGGAAAAAGGAACGGATTCAGCTCGGCGGCGGACAGGAGCGCATCGATAAACAACATGCGGGCGGAAGCCTGACGGCTCGCGAGCGGATCGCCGTGCTGCTCGATCAGGACAGCTTCCTCGAAAGCGGCCTGTTTGCCGAGCACCGTTGCACCAACTTCGGCATGCAGGACAAGCCTATGCCAGCGGATGGCGTGGTGACGGGCGCGGGCAGCATTGATGGCCGCCTCGTGCATCTGGCTTGTCAGGATTTCACCGTCGGCGGCGGCTCAGCGGGCGAGGTGCACTGCCGGAAAATCGTGCAGATGATGCAAGCTTCGCTGAAAACCGGCTCGCCCTTCATCGTCGTCAACGACTCCGGCGGCGCGCGCATCCAGGAGGGAATCGAAAGCCTTTCCGGCTACGGGCAGGTGTTCTACAACAACGTCATGCTGTCGGGCGTGGTGCCACAGATTTCGCTGATCTGCGGCCCATGCGCGGGCGGCGCGGCCTACAGCCCGGCGCTGACGGACTTCATCATCCAGACGAAATCAGCCTGCATGTTCATCACCGGCCCGTCAGTCATCAAGGCCGTGACCGGCGAAGAGGTGACCGCAGAACAGATTGGCGGCCCGGCGGCGCAGATGAACATCTCCGGCGTCGTGCACTTCGTGGCCGAGGATGACCGCGACGCGATGGTTATTTGCCGCCGCCTGCTCTCCTTCCTGCCATCGAACAACCTCGAAGATCCGCCGCTGCTGGAAGCCGAGGAGGTGATCCTGCCGGACAAGTACCTGAACACGATCATCCCGGTTGACTCCCGCCACGGCTATGATGTGCGCGATGTGATCGCGCGGCTCGTGGATCAGGCGGATTTCATGGAGGTGCAGGAGCACTTCGCCCGGAACATCGTCATCGGCTTCGCCCGCATTCAGGGGCGCTCGGTCGGTATCGTGGCCAACCAGCCCTCGGTGATGGCGGGCGTGCTCGACATCGATGCTTCCGACAAGTCGGCGCGATTCATCCGTTTCTGCAACGCCTTCAATATTCCGCTGATAACGCTGGTGGACGTGCCCGGATTCCTGCCAGGCGTGGAGCAGGAGTATGGCGGCATCATCCGCCACGGCGCAAAAATGCTCTTCGCCTACTCGGCGGCCACGGTGCCGAAAATCACCGTGGTGATGCGCAAGGCGTATGGCGGCGCGTACCTGGCGATGTGCAGCAAGGACCTCGACGCCGACCGCGTGATTTCGTGGCCCACCGCCGAGATCGCCGTCATGGGAGCTGAAGGCGCGGTCGATGTGATCTTCCGCAACGAGATTCGCAAGTCGGGCGATCCTGCGCAGAAGCGGCAGGAGCTGATCGCGGAGTACCGGGAGTCATTCTCCACGCCTTACGCCGCAGCCTCTTCGATGAAGGTCGATGATGTGATCGAACCTGCCGAAACGCGGCGCTACCTGGCCATGTCGCTCGACATTCTGCACTCCAAGCGGGAGTTCAGGCCGCAGAAGAAACATGGTCTGATTCCACTGTGAAACTGAAACGAACCTGAATCATGAACGAACAGGAAACAAGAGAAACAATACGCGAGGGCGAACAGGAGGAGATCACTCCGGAACTGCTCATGATCATGTCGGCCTCGATTGCGGCATATCTCGGCAAGAACGTGCGCATCCGGCGCGCCCGGTTCATCAGTGAACAGGGGCCGAGTTCGTGGTCGCAGATGGGAAGGGTTTCGATCCAGTCCTCCCACACTTTCAGCATAAAACAATAAGGAACCAAAGTCGTGCAGTTAAGTCTGACTATAGATGGAAAAAAATATGTGGTGGATGTCGAGGTAATCGAGGGCGAGGAGGCGCGTATGCCAACCTCGTTCCCGCAGCCGGTTTCGACCATCCAGTCAAGGAATCCCGAGCCCCCGCAAGCCGCCCGCCCGCAACCGTCAAAGCCCGTGGCGGACAACCTTCCGGATGAAAAAGTCTGCCGCAGCCCGATTGCCGGAATCGTCAGCCGCGTCAACGTACAGGTAGGCCAGAAGTTACAGCCACATGACCTGCTCGTGGTGCTCGAAGCGATGAAGATGGAAACCAACATCACCGCCCACGCCGCCGGAACGGTCAAAGCAATCATGACCACGCCGGGAGAAGCCGTAAAAAGCGGTCAGGCGCTGATCGAATTCGAATAGGGATAAACGATAAGCCCCGGCGAGGATGGAGCGCCGGGGCTGAAATTATACCATCAATATGATGTAGGGATGTTTTCGCGATAACAACAGAATCAGGCGGATTGTTTGACTGGGTGGTAACACTTCAACACGGCGATGCTCATTGTAGAAGAGACGATATCACTGTACCCTGTTTTCAGGCAAGTTCCACCTAAAACCGCTGAACAAAAACCGGGGCATCACTATATCCCCGATTCTTCAGACAATCGTCGGCCCTGCTGACTAGCCTGACTGAGCCTCATTCGTACGTATCCTGCTCGGATGTGGTATTTCCTTTTGAAGCCGGAGGTTGTGGATTGTCATGGCCGGGCCAGGAGAGTGACCAGACAAACGCGATAACCCACCCGATTCCCGTCAAACCAAGTAACATATTCAGCGCGATGATCGCAGGCAAACTCCGGTGCTTTCGCACCCAGGCAATCATGGAGGGTACAAAATAAAAAGCACAGAAAAATACATAGATCAAAATTGGCAGTATTGGAGAGGATGATGACCAGGCCCAGGTGCGTATGATTTCTTGTTCCATAATGTCAAGGATTTGTGTTTCTGAAAGCATCTCTTCTCCTTTGACGCCGTGTTTGCCGTTTTTCTTCGCTGCTCGCGGCAAAATTTTGTCGACTACGATAAAGCTACTGTTCACCCTCTTCCATAAGAATGCATAAAAAAGCTTATTAATGTGGCCACAATGAACCACAAAAGACTTGTGATCAAGAGTTTGTGCTAAAGCCCTTATTTATATTGTTTTATTCATATCCCCCGGACTAAAGTCCGGGGCAATTGTTTAAGATTTTTAATGGCTGAAGTAATAATAACAACTTCATTGATTGACCCGGTCATCAGGAAGGCTCTTTGAGGGCATGACAAGTCTTTCCAGCGAGAAAAGAATTTCACTCACCATAATGTGCGCATGAACGTGGCCAAAACCATTCTCTCAATCAGGCAGTGAGCATAAGGGCAGAGCGGCCATACTGCTCGCAGTAAATTCACCGCTGCATAGTAGCGCTTTGTTTAGATTAATTGTGCAGTATCGGGCTGGATGCAGGTGGCCTGCCGTGACAGGGTAACGTCAGACCGGCTACATCCCCATAAAACGCAAAACGCCCCGTTCGTACTGACACGGGGCTTCTTGCGTTTTGTTTTGCGGTGGCGCTTACTTGTCGTCGCCGTCGATCACTTCGTATTCGGCGTTGACCGCTCCGTCGCCGCCCTTGCTGGCTCCGGCGTGGCCGTTGGTTTCGGACTGCGGGCCGGGCTGGGGTTCACCGCCGGGCTGGCCGTAGAGATTCGAGGCTGCGTCGCTCCAGACCTTGCTCAGCTCGTCCATTGCCGGTTTGATCGCGTCCGCGCTGCCGCTCTTGTGCGCCTCTTTGAGCTTTTCGAGAGCGCTCTCGATGGCTGCTTTCTTGTCCGCCGGAAGCTTGTCGCCAAGCTCCGAGAGCTGCTTTTCGGTGCTGAAGATCAACGAGTCGGCGGAGTTCTTCAGGTCGATCTCCTCCTTGCGCTTCTGGTCTTCTGCGGCGTGAGCCTTCGCGTCCTGCTTCATCTTCTCGACCTCGGCGTCGGTCAGCTTGCCGCTCGCCTCGATCTTGATGCTCTGCTCCTTGCCGGTCGCCTTGTCCTTGGCCGACACGTTCAGGATGCCGTTGGCGTCGATGTCGAAGGTCACCTCGATCTGCGGAACACCGCGCGGCGCGGGCGGAATGTCGCCGAGGTGGAACCTGCCGAGAGTCTTGTTGTCGCTGGCCATCGGGCGCTCGCCCTGCAATACGTGCACTTCGACCGAAGTCTGGCTGTCCGCGGCGGTCGAGAAAACCTCCTGCTTGCGGGTCGGGATCGTAGAATTGGCCTCGATCAGCCTGGTCATCACGCCGCCGAGGGTCTCGATGCCGAGCGACAGCGGAGTGACGTCGAGCAGCAGCACATCGGTGACGTCGCCCTTGAGCACGCCGCCCTGAATCGCCGCGCCGATGGCGACCACCTCGTCAGGGTTGACGCTCTTGTTCGGCTCCTTGCCGAAGAAATCCTTCACGAGCGTCTGCACCTTCGGGATGCGGGTCGAACCGCCGACCAGCACCACCTCGTCGATCTCCTTCATGTCGAGCTTGGAGTTCTTCACGGCGCGACGGCACGGTTCGAGCAGCTTGTCGAACAGGTCGGCGCACATCGCCTCGAACTTCGCGCGGGTCAGGTTGATCACCAGGTGCTTCGGGCCTTCCTGGGTCGCCGTGATGAAGGGGAGGTTGATCTCCGTGTCGGTGCGCGACGACAGCTCCACCTTCGCTTTTTCAGCCGCCTCTTTCAGGCGCTGCAATGCGATGGCGTCCTTGCGCAGGTCGATGCCCTCCTGCTTTTTGAACTCATCGGCCAGGTAGTCGATCACCTTCTGGTCGAAGTCATCGCCGCCGAGGTGAGTGTCGCCGTCGGTCGATTTGACCTCAAAGACGCCGTCGCCGAGTTCGAGAATCGAAATATCGAAAGTACCGCCACCAAGATCGAAGACAGCCACTTTCTCGTTGTGCTGCTTCTTGTCGAGACCATACGCGAGCGCCGCGGCAGTTGGCTCGTTGATGATGCGCTGGACTTCAAGGCCCGCGATACGACCAGCGTCCTTGGTGGCCTGGCGCTGCGCGTCATTGAAGTAGGCCGGGACGGTGATAACCGCTTCGGTCACCTTCTCGCCGAGGAAATCTTCAGCCGTCTGCTTCATCTTCTGAAGGATCATGGCCGAAATCTCCTGGGGAGAGTAGCTCTTGTCGCCGATTTTCACTTTGGCGTCGCCAGCTTCGTTGACCACGTCATACGAAGCGAGCTTCTTCTCGTTCGGCACCTCGTCGTACTTGCGGCCCATGAAGCGCTTGATCGAGAAGATGGTGTTTTTCGGATTGGTCACAGCCTGGCGTTTTGCCGCCTGGCCGACGAGCCTTTCGCCCGTTTTGGTGAAGGCGACCATCGACGGAGTCGTGCGGTTGCCCTCAGAGTTTTCTATGACCGTCGGCTGGGTGCCCTGCATGACCGAGACGCAGGAGTTCGTGGTGCCGAGGTCGATTCCGATAATTTTGCCCATGA
>CAIUQW010000208.1 GCA_903901395.1 uncultured Chlorobiales bacterium
TTACTACTACGATCATCAGAAAACCTACCCCACGAACCTCTTCGAAACCGACATTCCCGCCGCTCTCAAGAAAATCGAAGATTACCTCGGCAAGAAATTCGGCGACCCTGAAAATCCGCTGCTCGTCTCCGTGCGCTCCGGTGCTCGCGCTTCGATGCCCGGCATGATGGACACCATCCTCAACCTCGGCCTCAACGACATCACCGTCGAAGGCTTGGCCCGCAAATCGGGCAATGCCCGCTTCGCCTGGGACTGCTATCGCCGCTTCGTGTCGATGTACGGCGACGTGGTGCTCGATCTCAAACCGGCGGACAAGAAGCAGATTGACCCCTTCGAGGAGATTCTCGAAAAGAAAAAGCACGAACTCGGCATCCACCTCGACACCGAATTCCAGGTCGATGACCTCAAAGACCTCGTGGCCCGTTACAAAAAAGCGATCCTCGACAAGACCGGCAAGACCTTCCCTGAAAATCCGACCGAACAGCTACAGGGCGCTATCGGCGCGGTGTTCAACAGCTGGAACAACGAGCGTGCCATCGTCTATCGCAAGCTGAACCACATCCCCGGCTGGTGGGGCACTGCCTGCAACGTCCAGGCGATGGTCTTCGGCAACATGGGCGAGGATTGCGGTACTGGCGTGGCCTTCACCCGCGACGCAGCTTCGGGCGAGAACATCTTCTACGGCGAGTTCCTCATGAACGCCCAGGGCGAGGATGTTGTGGCCGGAACCCGCACGCCGCTCAAAATCGAGCAGCTCGCGCAGGAAAATCCCGATATTTACAACCAGCTCGAAGATATCCGCTCGATCCTCGAAAAGCACTACCGCGACATGATGGACATCGAGTTCACCATCGAGAGCAACAAGCTCTTCATGTTGCAGTGCCGCGTCGGCAAGCGTACCGGTTTCGCCGCCATCAAGATCGCCGTTGACATGTTCAACGAAGGCCTGATCGACGAAAAAGAGGTGCTGCGCCGAATCGAACCCGAGCAGCTCAACCAGCTTCTCCGCCCGGTCTTCGATCTCAGCGAGAAGAAAGCCGCCATCGACGGCGGACGCCTGCTCGCCACCGGCCTCAACGCCGGCCCCGGCGCGGCGTGCGGTCGCATCTACTTCAACGCCGACGACGCCATCGATGCCACCAAACGCGGTGAAGAGGTGATTCTCGTCAGAATCGAAACTTCGCCTGAGGACATCAAGGGCATGGACGCTTCCGAAGGCATCCTGACCGAGCGTGGCGGCATGACCTCGCACGCAGCGCTCGTCGCCCGCCAGATGGGCAAAGTCTGCGTGGCTGGTTGCGGCGCGCTCAGAATCGACTACAAAACCGGCGAAATGCGCGTCAACGGTAACGACATCGTCCTGAAAGAGGGCGATTACCTCTCCATCGACGGCAGCACCGGCGAAGTGATCGCGGGCCAGGTCAGAACCAAAAACTCCGAAATCCTCGAAGTGCTGATCGACAAAACGCTCGCACCCGAGGATGCCCCGACCTTCCAGATTTACGACCAGCTCATGAAGTGGGCCGACAAGTACCGCAAGCTCAACATCCGCACCAACGCCGACCAGCCCGACCAGGCTGAAATCGCCATCACCTTCGGCGCGGAAGGCATCGGCCTCTGCCGCACCGAGCACATGTTCTTCGGTGGCGACCGCATCGACGCCATGCGCGAGATGATTCTCGCCGACGACCTCGCCGGCCGCAAGGTGGCGCTCGACAAGCTGCTGCCCTACCAGCGCGACGACTTCTACGGCCTCTTCAAGGCGATGGGTTCACGCCCGGTCACCGTGCGCCTGCTCGATCCGCCGCTCCACGAGTTCCTGCCGCACACCGACCGCGAGATCGAAGACCTCGCCGGAAAGATCGGCAAGAGCGCGGCTGAAATCAAAGCCCGCATCGAAAGCCTGCACGAGTTCAACCCGATGCTCGGCCTGCGCGGCTGCCGCCTCGGCATCCTGCACCCGGAGATCACCGTCATGCAGGTTCGCGCCATCATCGAAGCCGCCTGCCGCATCAAGCAGGAGGGACTCGACATCGTGCCTGAAATCATGGTTCCGCTGGTCAGCACCGTCAAGGAGCTTGAAATCACCAGCGAAGTGATCCACAAGACCGCCCGCAGCGTCTTCGCCGAACAGGGCGTTGGCGTGAAGTACCTCGTCGGCACCATGATCGAAGTGCCGCGCGCAGCGATCACCTCCGACCAGATCGCGCAGGCCGCGGACTTCTTCAGCTACGGCACCAACGATTTGACGCAGATGGGCCTCGGCATGAGCCGCGACGACTCCGGCCAGTTCCTGCCAATTTATCAGCAGCAGGAGATTTTCGACCGCAACCCGTTCGAGAGCATCGACAAGGACGGCGTTGGCCGCCTGGTCAGCATCTCAGCAAAGGAAGGGCGCTCGGTCAAGCCCGACCTCAAGCTCGGCATCTGCGGCGAGCATGGCGGCGACCCGACCACGGTCGAGTTCTGCCACCAGACGGGCCTGAACTACGTCTCATGCAGCCCCTATCGCGTCCCGATCGCCCGCCTCTCGGCGGCCAGAGCGGCGCTCAAAGGCTGAGCATTTACAGATCATCGATAAAAAAAAGGCGGCTTCAGAACGGAGCCGCCTTTTTTCTTATTCTGAACACAATTACTTCGCCTCAATTCCCATCATCCAGACCGCCTCAATCACCCAGCTTGACATCTATATGAGAAACTGCGCCATCGGCAACAGTAACCGTCAAGGCGCCATTCTGCTTCAACTTCCCATGCCAGGAGCCAACCTCGTAAGTACCTGCAGGAACATTCGTTATGGTAAAAGCCCCTGATTTGTCAGATACAGCTGCGGCATTGTTCTCGGTGACGACGACAAAAGCCGCCATTTCAGGATGCACATTGCACAATATGTCCACTACACCCGGTTTATCGAAAACAACATCCTTCGGCTTGCCCGCAGCGTAAGTGCCAATGTTGAAGGTCTTGGCCTCGCTTTTCGAAAAGACATTGTGGTAAATCTTGTCACGATTGGTGAATTCGACGGTCGATCCGACAGGGATTGTCGTCACTTTCGGGATAAACGTCATGTGATGCTGCTCGATGATAACTTTTCTCGTCACAGGAGACCCCTTGACCCCCTTGAGGTAAACGACAACGTATTCCTTGTTTTTTTCGAGATCGGTAACCACCTGGCCCGTAACCGTTCCGTTACAGAACGCTTTAGGAACCATAAACACAACGCACGCGCTTACCAGCACCAGAACTTTGTACATCCTGCTCGATTTTCCTGACATGTTTTTTTCTCCTTTGAAAAATTTACAATTGTTAACTCCCGACAAACGAATAAAACCAGCAAATAATGCTTTTTTGAATGGATGAAGACAGAGATTGATTTACCTGCGAGGTGAAGACAAACAAGCCTTGAAGAATACAGACAGGGTCAGAATTACATTTTACTGCCCTTAAGTACTAATCATAGAGAATTAATGAGAAACGAACAA
>CAIUQW010000209.1 GCA_903901395.1 uncultured Chlorobiales bacterium
GAAAAACTCCATCGTCTCGACGAGACCGGTAAAAACTGCGGGCTTTTCGCCCTTGCGGTTTTTGACAATCGTGCCGTGAATGACCAGCACGAGTCCCTGCCTCGCCTTCTGGTCGGCGCCTTTCCAGGCAGACGGCAGCGACGCGAAGAGATGATCGAGATAGAGGCGATGCAGCGCTTCGTCTTTCCAGAGTCCCCGCGCCACTCGCAACGCGCCAAGATGATCTTCGCCGAAGCGGTCGATCACCATCTGGCAGGCCGGGCCGCAGGAGAAGGCCGACTCGACCGGAATCATCGGAACGACCACAATGCCGTCCGAACGATTTTGAAGCTGGTCGAGCACCGTTTCGAGGTATGGCGGCACGAAATAGTAGGCGTCGGCGATCTCGATTTCGGCTTCCGCTCCGGCAAAGCGCGAATCGCGCCGCAACGCCGCCTGCACGCCAAGCGCCTGCTTGCGATTGATCTCCACGAGGCGCGAGCGGTAGCGATGCAGCTTCCAGTCGAGGTAGTGCCTGGCCGAACGGTAATCGGCGATCATGTAGATCAGAAGCTTCGGAAGCTTGACGATCTTGCGCGTGATCACCTCGATGATCTTTCTCGAACTCGGCCAGAGCGCGCGGACTGTGAGCTTCTCGACCTCCCCGTATGTCACCAGCACCACGCTATAGCGCCGTCCGCTCACAGTGAAAGCCACCATTTGAATTCACCGTACATCAGGAGAAAACCGATAAGACTGCCGACAAGCGTCTGCATGAAATTATGCGCCTTGAGGTAAATGCGCGACCACATCAGAAGCGGCACGAACGCGAGGAGCGCGAGCGCGGGCGCGCCGAGAGACAAGACCAGAAGCGCGATCGAAGAGGTCAGCGAAAAGAGATGGATGCTGATCTTCCACTGAAGCGTCACCAGGAGAATGAAGACCGTATTGACGGCGTTGAACAGCAGAATGCCGGAGAGAAAGCGGGGCGCGTCGAGCTGATTCATCAGTTCGTAGCCAACCAGATTGACGCCGACCAGCACCAGGAGCGGCAGGAATCGCTGTTCCCGGAAGGTGATGTTGTAATCCGAAACCCGACCGATCTTTTTGAGACCCAAAATGAGAAACATCGGAGCGATCGTGGCCGAAAGGAGCAGCACCAAAAACCAGTCGAGATGCCGGGGCTTCGCTGAATAACCGTAAAGAACAATGAGCAGATAGACTGCCGGCGCCACGACGACAGGACTGATGACCCATGAAACCAGGGAAGCGAACCGGCGAGTATCGAACTGCATTGAAAACCAGTGAGAGTGAAGGTGGACTTTCCATTTGGCGCATTTCAGGCGCTAATGAAGATAACCCTTTCCCCGAAAAACCGAAACCGGTTACTGTTTGCAGCGTCGGTGCAACCCCCGCCAACCAGTAACGCTCGTCATCGAAAACGAGAAAGGAACCGACGACGATCGCGATACCGATCGGGAGAGCGCCAGCACGATTTTTCGCCTCGTTCAGACAAAAACGGGAAAATTCGATCAAAATCTTTATAATATCGGAAAACCACGTATATTAGCGCTGCATTGAGGGCGACTCTATTTATCGTCGTGAGAAAGCCGAGGACAAGGCGGATGGAGCGCAGAAACCGGAGTCCCGACATGTCGGGATGAAGATTTCGAGCACCACCCAACGCAGTCATCGGGTTTCGCAACAGATAAAGAGAGACGCACTAAAGCGAGAGTGGTGAAATTGGTATACACGCTAGTCTTAGGAACTAGTGCCGTGAGGCGTAAGGGTTCGAGTCCCTTCTCTCGCACTGTTCATTCGATCATGCCAAAGTGGCGGAACTGGTAGACGCGCTGGACTCAAAATCCAGTGGGCGCAAGCTCGTGTGGGTTCGAGTCCCACCTTTGGTACACGAC
>CAIUQW010000210.1 GCA_903901395.1 uncultured Chlorobiales bacterium
ATTGCGATTTATTGTGGCCGGAGTAATAATGGCGCTGAATTGATAATGAAAAAGCCCTCCGGCGAAACGGGAGGGCTTTGTTGTTTTGTCTTTTTTTTCGAGAAAGGATCGATAAAAGATACATTCATGAGGCTGTCTCAAAAGGTTTGAATCCGTGAGTTATTCAGGACTTCCTTGCTTTGTCATTCTGAACGACGTGAAGAATCCAGTTTTCCAAGATCGCCATTAAGTGGATAATTTATTGGACGTTACGAAAATCCTCTGGATTCTTCGCCCGACTTTGTCGGACTCAGAATGGCAGGAAAAATCGAGCACACATAAATTGAACATATCCTTTTGAGATAGCCTCTGTTGTTGATTATCGTTTACTGAAAACCATTACAAGTGGTTATATTGCTGAGTGCATTTACGGCGGTTTCATCTTAAACTGAGTTACCGATGCATACCATCAATCACCCCTTTGCCTGTCCGGTAAATCATTATCGCAGCAACTGCGCCTCATGGTTACATGAAAGTAAATTCAGCGGGCCGGCGTTAAAAAGATTCGCTCAACTTTGGCGCACTAAGCTGGCATGGCTTGAGACTCCTGTTGCAATCGCTTTCGGGACGGCTTTGGCTGAATTTTTCCTGCCAGGCGCCGGGCAGTTGATAAAAGCTGTTTCCGCGGCTCTTTTTTCCGGCGCTTTTTTCAGCCTCATGCACGCTAATCCTTATTCCGCGGCTTCTCCGTTAAGCAGAAAAGTCATTGCTATTACATTGTTGACCGCTTTGGATGCCTACGTTGTTAACACGTTCTGGAATCAGCCTTTCTTTGCCGTCCTGGTAGCCTCTTTTACTGCTTTAATTTCACTTTTACACATCAGAATTAATGATTCGGATGCCTCCTTCTTAAATATGGGCCGCAAGATAAGAGGCTCACAGCTCTTATCAGGCTTGGCAGGCATAACCGGACTTGCAGTTTTATGGGCCCTGCCATTCCCTGACAGCATCAAGTATAGCATGTTCATCCCGATGATGTTTTGGGGTGGCAGGGATTTGACCGTGGAGCTTGCAAATCTTCGCAGAGATCTGGAAAATAATAAAGCCTCTTTTTCGCCAGAACATAGAGTCAATACCGGGAGGATAACGAATCTGATGAGCGGCATTATTAACTTTGTTGAGTTTATGAAAAGTATTCAAAATACCAATAACCGCGGATCCGGGGGATTGAATAAAATATATATCAGCCTGGGTGGAGGGTTGTTAAATGAGGAAATACTTGCCAAGTCAGAACAAATCGGCTACGCAATTTTTATTGAAAATGATCCTGGGAATTTTGAACTACATCAAATCGTTTGCGATATTTTGCGCAACAGTGACGCTTTTGATGAAATCAGGAAAAAATTTAGCAAAGCATTTCCATACGACAAGGATGAAGCTGAAGATTACATTTTTTATGAATGGTTTCAAACAAACAACCCAGAACAGATAAAACTATTAAACCGTATCAGAGATATGTACATGCAAGGGCGCATCATTTTTCTTCATCTCAGCTCTCTGGACACTAATTCATTTGAACATATTCAGTCTTGGATGGATAGCAACAATGTTCTTACGGACACCATTAATATAGCAGATTCCGAGGAAGAATCAAAAGAATCTGGGGACCATGATGCATTTATTCACATTTTGAAACTGCTTATCAATGGCAACAGAGATGTGCGGGTTATTCCTGGCGTGAGGGGATGGTTGAGAGATCTGGAGGAAGAAATGTTCTATCCTCCGTCTATTGGCAGAGCATAGAATTTTTAAACAATCGTTGTTCCGGTCAGCGAAAAAAAAACATTTATTGAATGGCTCAAAGTCAAAATTATTGCTGATCTCTTTTCGTACAGAGCCGGTAAGCTATCGATGAGAAAAACAGATTTTAGCATCTGTTTTTCTGCTGAGAGATGCTGTATTTGTTCATAGCTTTCCTTGAGAAACGTATCAATCCTGATCCTGATTCGAAATCTCCATGACCCGACAATGATTATCTTGCGACAGTCATTTGTGTATTGAACATGCTTCCAGTCATTCACACAAGCCACAAAGTCATCGAAATAATCGATTTCTATGACGATTTCGAGAAAAGAGCTTACCTGACGAAGATTGTCTTTACGAAGCTTTCTGTTCCGCGCATTCGGAGCAGACGCCGCTGATGACAACCCGTGTGCCGGTTACGGTAAAGTCGTTGCCGAGGTGCGTGGGAAGTGGCACATTGTCAAGAGTTGCATCGCAGAAATCGATGATCTGGCCGCATCTGATGCAGTGAAAATGGTGGTGGTTTCCGACGCAGGGATCGAACCGACGGGAGAGGGAGTAGGACTCGACCATGTCGATGACGCCGATTTCAGCGAAGGTCAGGAGCGTCCTGTTCACCGTGTCAAAGGAGATGGTTGGCCAGGTGTCTGTAATTTTCCGGTAAATCCAGTCTGCCGATGGGTGGTCGGTGCTGCTCATCAGCACATTGTAGATGGCCATGCGCTGCGGGGTGACTTTCAGGCCCGCCTGTCGGCAGCGATCGATGAACGGTTTCATGAGATACCCCTTCGTGCTTGATTGAGTCATCGGTTTTGGGCAATTGCCGGTGCGGTACGAAGCCGGAGTGGAAAATTTCTCCTGGCTTGATAGATGTGCGTGTTATCAATTGTTAATATGCATGGAAAAATCAATTAAAACAACAGGAAAATACGCGGCCATCTCCTCCACCCGGCTTTTTTGTTTTGTTTCTTTCCGTTATCTACCTTGAGGTTAAAGCGTTCCTTGTTGTCTCACGGAGCGGGAAAGCGGCGTTGATTGAAATCTGACGCGATGCTATGGCGAATAAGAAGCGTAACAGCGAAGAGGCAGATGGGCGGCAGCGCGATGTGGCGCGGTCGTCAACCGCGCTTTTTTTGTTCATGTGGCGGCATTTCGTTCACGACCGCATCATCATGAGCGCAGGCTCGCTGGCGTTTCAGACGCTGCTCTCGCTTGTACCGCTCATGTCGGTGAGCCTGTCGATTCTGAAGGTTTTTCCGCTCTTCGCCTCGCTTAAGCAGCACATCGGCGATTTTCTTTTCCAGAACTTCGCCCCCGCGCAGGGAGCGATGCTCAAGCAGTATCTCTGGGAGTTCATCGACAAAACTTCCTCGCTCTCGACGGTCGGCGGCCTGTTTCTAATTCTCATCGCGCTTTTCCTGATCTCGACCATCGATCAGACGCTCAACGACATCTGGGAGGTGCAGACTCCGCGCCGGAAATTGCAGGGCTTCACGCTCTACTGGACGGTGCTGACGCTCGGCCCGGTCTTCATCGGCACCAGCATTGTCGCCAGTTCGTACGTGTGGTACTCCGTCCTCTCCGGCGCGGAACTTATCGAGATAAAGATGCGGCTCCTTTCGTTCGTACCCTTTTTCAACACAGCCATTGCCTTTTTCCTGCTCTACATGTTGGTGCCGAACCGCAAGGTTCGATTCATCCACGCGATTGCGGGCGGCGTACTTGCTGCCGTGCTTTTCGAGCTGGCGAAAAAATGGTTTGCGTTTTACGTTTCGAGTTTCGCCACCTTCCAGCACATCTACGGCGCACTGTCGGTGGTGCCGATGCTTTTTTTCTGGATTTACCTCGAATGGATCGTGGTGCTCACCGGAGCGGAGTTTGTATTTTCGCTCGATCATTTCAGGCCGGTCGTGTGTCGATCACGCGAGTTCGACCCGTTGCAGGGGATTCCTGAAATCGTCGCTGTGCTGCGGGCGGTGTGGTGCATGCAGGCTTCGGGAAGCTTTGTGAGCGGGAAAAAACTTCTGGCGTCGGAAATTATCCCCGACCGTAGTAAATTGGGCCTTGCCGTCGATGTTCTGAAGCAGAACGGGATTCTGCACCAGACAGCCGATGGCGGACTTGCCGTCAGCGCAGATCTTCATGCCATGACTCTGTACGACCTTTATTCGAGGCTTCCTCGGGAGCTTTTCAGCGGCGATGGGTGCGCGGATGACGGGCAGGTGAGTGGCGAATTCGAGCCGCTCCGAGCAGAACTCCGCGAGGCGCTCAGAGGCGCGTTACAGACGCCCCTGATTGCGCTCTTGAACGATTCAACGAAACAGGATTCATGAGTTATCAGGTCATAGCGCGAAAGTACAGACCGGCACGCTTTGCCGACATCACCGCGCAGGAGCATATTACCGGCACGATCCAGAACTCCCTCCGCATGGGGCGGGTCGGCCACGGTTACATCTTTTCGGGACTTCGCGGCGTGGGCAAGACCACGGCGGCGCG
>CAIUQW010000211.1 GCA_903901395.1 uncultured Chlorobiales bacterium
GGATTCAACCTGCTCCTGGGTTATCTGTAAAGTCATGGCTCCGGTGCTCAGGGTTTGTGATTGATAGGTGCTCGTTTCAGTTCTTCGATGGTGGCCGATCCGGTCAGGAACATCGCCGCCTTGAGGTCGTTCGACCAGACGCGGATCATCTCGTCCAGCGTTCCCGTGTGCAGCGCGATGAGCATGTGCCGTGCCGAGGCGGCGATGTCCGCGCCGAGGGCGAGCGATTTGGCCACGTCGAGTCCGTTGCGAATGCCGCCCGACGAGATCACGCCGATTGCGCCGTACTTCAGCTCGCGCTGCTTCAGTGCCGAGATACTGGTCAGGCACTCCGAGGTCGGGATACCCCAGTTCAGCAGCTCGCCGAGCGCCGACGGGCTGTAGCGCTCCTCGCTGCCGAAGCGGTCGAGATAGCGGTGCTCCTCGACCTTCTGCCAGCTGATGCCGCCCGCACCGGCAACGTCGATGGCCTTGACGCCCGCGTCGGCGAGCTTTCGCGCGGCCTGCGCCGAGATGCCGCAGCCAACCTCCTTGGCGATCACCGGCACGGAGATGGTCGCGGCGAGGTCGTTCAGTTTGTCGAGAAATCCCTTGAAGTCGGTGCTTCCTTCCGGCTGGAAAAGCTCTTGCGCCGGGTTGAGATGCACGATCAGCGCGTCGGCCTCGATGAGGTCGACGAGCGTCGAAAGCTGCTCGCGGCTCAGTCCGGCGGCCACTTCGGGCGCGCCGATGTTGGCGTAGATCGGTGCCGTCGGCGCGGATTTGCGGACTATCGAGAAGCTCTCGCGGTGCGACGAACCTTCGAGCGCCTGCCTCATGCTGCCCACGCCGAGCGGAATCTGGAATCGCTCAGCGGCTTCGGCGAGGGTGCGGTTCAGGGCGAGCGCGTCGCCGTAGCCGCCAGTCATCGAGGAGATCATGATCGGCAGGCCGATTTTCTTGCCGAGGAACTCCGTCGAGAGGTCGATGGCCGAGGCGTCGATTTCGGGCACGGCGTTGTGTTCGAACCTCCATGCGCCGAGGCCGGTATCCTGAAGGTCGAAACAGACCTCGCGGTTCAGGCAGATATCGACATGGCTGTGCTTGCGTTCAGCGGTTATTGCGGCGCTTGTCTCTTGCATTGGCGGTGTAATACGCTCCTTGATCCGGGATGATTTTCAGAGGTGCTCCTAAAAGTATAACTTATGGCTGACTTCCCAAACTTTTTATAAGGCCCGCCGCTTGCCCGGAATGTTCAGAACCCTGTTCGACATAGCTATCAGGCATATTCTCGGGCGGAGACGCCAGACGCTCACCACCATGCTCGCCGTTTCGGTCAGCACGATGGTGCTCATCACCACCATCTCGTTGACTCGCGGGCTGCTCGACTCCTTCAGCGACACCATCATCGACGCCGCGCCCCACATCAGCATCAAGGGCGAAAAGATCGATCCGGTGCCGACCAACCTCTTCGGAGCCGCCGCTTCAGGCGCAGCTTTCGTGGCGGATCACATCGGCAGGAACGAACCCGAGGAGGTGCGAAACTACGGGCGAATCCTTGACATTGTCGCCTCGCCCGCCTTTGCAGGCAAAGTGACCGCCGCGTCGCCCTTCGTCGAGTCGCAGATCATGGCGGTCAAGGGGAACCGCAACCAGCCGGTGCTGCTCAAAGGTGTGGAGATCGACCGCGAAGAGCGCATCAGCCACATCGGGCGCAGTCTCGTCACCGGCGATCTCGTGCTGTTCCGCAAAACCCCCGACGCTCTGCTGGTCGGGCGCTCCGTGGCCAAAGACCTCGGCGTGGAGCTGAACGACCAGATCACCATCATCTCGCCCGACGGCCAAAGCCGCCAGGGCAAGGTCGTCGGCATCTTTTTCACCGGCATCAACGCCGTCGATAACAGCATTCTCGCGTCGCTCAAGCTCGGCCAGATCGTCGAGGGATTGCCACCCAACAAGGTCACCGGCATCTCGCTGAAGGTGGTCGATCCGCTCAACAATGCTCAGCTCGCCCACGACCTGGAGCGGATGACCGGCTACCGCTGCCTGACCTGGCAGGAGGAGAACGAGAGCGTGCTGGTGCTCTTCAAGCGCATCGGCTCCATCGTGCTGTCGCTGGTGGGATTCGTCGGCGTGGTGTCGGGATTCGGCGTAGCGAACATCCTCGTGACGACGGTTTTCGAAAAGAGCCGCGACATCGCCATCATGAAATCGTTCGGCTTCTCATCGGCGCAGATGGTCGGGCTGTTCGTCTTCGAGGGCTTTCTCGTCGGTCTCGGCGGCGCAATCGCCGGAGGCATTTTGGCGACCGGCTCCATCGGTTTTCTCGCCAGCCTGCACATCGAAAGCTCGCAAGGCCCGCTCACCAAAAGCGGCTTCAGCATGTCCTGGAACCCCTGGTACTTCTTCTTCGTCATCGTGGTGACGGTGATTATTAGTACCATTGCGGCGGCGATTCCTTCGCTCAGGGCTGCGAGGCTGGAGCCGGTCAAAGTGCTGAGGGAGAGCAACGTGTAGCGTGAAGGTTGGGGCGCGGCAGATCGGTCAGATCGGACTGACCTGTCGGATCTGACCGATCTAAAAAGCAGTTTACGCTGCGCCGTCCATTCTGCTCCGCTCGGGGTGTTGCAGCAAATAAAGCTTGTAGTACAAGCCGCGCTGGGCGAGAAGCTCCTGGTGGGTGCCGGTTTCGCGGATGGTGCCTTTGTGCAGCACCACGATTTTGTCGGCATGCTGGATCGTCGAGAGCCGGTGGGCGATGATGATCGAGGTGCGGTGCTTCATCAGGCGGTCGGTGGCCTGTTCGATGAGCGACTCGGTTTCGGTATCGACCGAGCTGGTGGCTTCGTCGAGCACGAGGATGTCCGGGTTGTAGAGCAGCGCCCGTACGAAGGCGAGGAGCTGCTTCTGGCCCGCCGAGAGTCCCGAGCCGTTCTCGCGGATTTTGTAGTCATAGCCGCCCGGCAGCTTTGCGATGAACCTGTCCGCGCCGACGATCCGCGCCGCCTCGCGAATCTTTTCGTCCGAAATCGACGGATCGCCGAAGGAGAGATTCTCGCGGATCGATCCGGCAAAGAGTACCACATCCTGCATCACCACGCCGACGAGCTTGCGCAGCTCATGGCCGGGAATGTCCTTCAGTTCAAGGCCGTCAATCGTCACCGATCCCTTTGCGTACGGATAAAATCGCGACAGAATGTTGATGAGCGTGGTTTTGCCGCTGCCGGTCGCGCCGACGATGGCCACGGTTTCGCCCGCTCGAATCTCCAGCGAGATGTCGCGCAGCACCCAGTTGCCTTCGTCATAGGCGAACCACACCTTGTCGAAGCGCACGCGATCCCTGAGTTTACTGATCGATCTGGCGTTCTCTGTCGGCTCGGGATCGAGCGGCTCTTCGAGCAGGCGGAAGATGCGGTCGGAGCTGGTGACGGCGTTCTGCATGATGTTGAAGCGATCCGACAAATGCTGCAACGGGCGGAAAAAGAGCCAGATGTACTGCACGAAAGACACCACCACGCCGACGGAGAGATCAGCCTTCAGGATTCGCGTCGCGCTGAACCAGATCACGAGGCCCGCCGTGGCTGAACTCAGAAACTCGATCAGCGGGTAGTAGATCGAAAAGTAGAAGACCGTCTTGATGTTGGCGTCGCGGTGGTCAGCGTTGATTTCGGAGTGTTTCAGGAACTCCGCCTCCTCGCGGGCGAAGAGCTGCACGATCTTCATGCCGGTGATGTGCTCCTGAAAAAAGGAGTTCAGCCGGGCCAGATGCGTCCTCACATCGAGAAACGCCTGTCGCACCTGGTTCTTGAACCAGATGGTCGAGTAGATCATGACCGGCAGAATGCTCAGCGCGACGAGCGTCAGCCGCCAGTCGCTCAAAAGCATCATCGCCACGATGAAGACGAGTGTCAGAATGTCGCCGATGATGGTGATGAGGCCGCTGGAGAGCATCTCGTCGAGCGCCTCGACATCATTGGTCGTGCGGGTGATGATGCGGCCCACCGGGTTGCGGTCGAAGTAGCGAATCGGCAGGCGCTGCAAGTGGCGGAAGATGTCCATGCGGAGATTGTACACCGCTTTCTGGCCGATGAGCTGCGTCAGCCAGGTGGCGGCGTACTGTTTGAGGCCGTCGAGCACGATCACGAGGAGCATGATGATGCTTATGACAGCGAGCCCCTTGTGGTCGCCCTTGGCGATGTGGTCGTCGATGGCGATGCGGGTCAGCCAGGGGCGAAGCGGCGTCAGAATGGCTCCGCCCGCCGTCAGCGCCACGGCCCCGGCAATCAGGCCCTTGAAGGGCTTGATGTAGTCGAGGAGTCGTAGAATAATATAGCGGTCAACGGAACCCTTCTTGCGATTGCCGAGGGTTTCGTCCTGCTGCGTGCGAAATCCTTTTGCCGTTTTGGCTGCTGTACTCATACGCGGTTGCCGGGTGTCGATACGGTTCTGATCTCTTCGATGAAGCTCGCGGCAAGCGCGTCCGCTGCCTCCTGCGTCGCGGCTTCGGTGTAAATGCGGACGATTGGCTCGGTGTTCGAGGGGCGA
>CAIUQW010000212.1 GCA_903901395.1 uncultured Chlorobiales bacterium
AAGCTGATGTTGTCGTCCATGAAGGAGAAGCGCACGAGCTTCTTGCCGAGCCGCTCCTGATGGGCGCGCATTTCGTCGAGCACCAGATCCATCTCGCGATAGCGGAAGCTTTTGCCATACACCGTGGGAGTGGTGCAGAAATTACAGCCGACCGGGCACCCCTTGGTGGCGAGAATCGGGATAAGCTGGCTGTATTTTTTTGCGTGTGGCGAGTTGATCGCGAAGCTGAAGTCAGGCCGCGTCATTTTGCTCATCGGGCGCAGCTCGCTCGCTTTGTAGAAGCTTTTCATCCTGCCCCGGAAAATATCCGTCGCAAGCTCCTCCCAGACCGATTCGATCTCACCGTAAATCACGCTGGTGCAATGCGATGCAGCTTCGTCATGCAGCATGGTGGGATGCACGCCACCGAGCAGCACAATCTTGCCCTGGGCTTTGGCCCGGTCGCCGATGCTGTAAGCGTTTTTGGCGTTGAGGGTGCGCGAGGTGATCGCGACTACGTCATAGCCGGAGAAATCCTGCGGAATCGTGTCTCCGGTACGCTCGTCGAGAAACGTAATATCGAAATACTTGCTGGCGAGGGTCGCCACCATAATCAGGTTCAGCGGCATGCTCACCGTGCCTGAATCGACCATCATGCTGGTCGTGCTCTTCGGCTGGACGAGCAGCCACTTCTTGCGAGTTTTCTGTTCTGCGGCGAGCTTTTCGAGAGATGGTGCAACGCCGTTGGTGCGGGAAGCGGTGGATTCGGCTGTCTGAAGGTCTTCTGCCAGCATGCCTTTGGAGGATAAATGGTAAGGACTACGGAACGAAATCACAAGGTATGAAAATTTCCCTAAAAACCCTGTTAAGGCTTGAAAATCAGGGAGTCATTCACGAGCAAAAAATCCCGGCAGCGGAAGCATCGCAATCTGATTCGTAGATACAGCGTCATCGAGTGTATTGCCACGCCGATGTGCTACTTTCCATAAAGAGGCATTGTGTCTCTTATTCAAATTCTATTTCAATAAGACAATCAAAATTCAGGGGCATCCAGCGATGGAAAGGATTCCTGGTGTTTCAAGCTCGTTTGTCTTTAACGAGGTTTCCACGTGGTTTTCAAGAGTATCAATGCTGTCAAAGAGCACATTGCGAAGAACCATTCACATCCATGGTAGGGGAGGTTTGTAATCTCAAATCATTCCAGTCCGGTTATAAAAGGGCGAGTGAGCAACCGTCTCTCATGCCTTTTTGACAGATCGTTCGTTGAACGATAAAATATAGATGAGCCGTCGCTGATCCATGACGATAGCTACATTCATGCGGGTGAACACCTGAAGGGTTCTGGCGTATTTGGTCTGGAATATGATGTAACTCACCGCCAAATAACAGCACATCGTCACCCATCTCTGGCTCAATACTGCATTCTTGCTGGTGCCGAGGAAAGATATGATATTCAGGTTCTGCTTGATCCATTTGACAAACAGTTCGATCCGCCAGCGAAATTTGTAGATCGCGGCAATGGTCGAGGCGGCCAGCTTCATGTTGTTGGTCAGAAATTCGTACTTCTTGCCGGTTTCCGGGTCGGTATAGATGATTATCTGAAGTATTATTGGATAATTGAGACGTGATTTTTCGAGCGTCAACTCGATCTGTTCATCCCGCTTGACTTGGTAGTTACGAATTGGTTGATGCCGTCCTCGGTGGCTCCCATGACCACCAGCACGCACAACCGGCCTTCGTCGTGCCGCAGGTTGAAATGGATGCCGTCTACCCACAGGGAACAATACTGCGCCAAATGCATCGGGTGGTGGTTCCATTTCCGGTGCTCTTCCTGTCAGAGATACTTCACTGGCGTGATCGAAGCTGACGAAAAATCCGCCGGAAGCTCACCGAACAGCTGTTCAAACGCCGGAATGAAATCGATGTCCGACAGGCCGCAGAGGTAAATAAGCGGCAGCGCCTCTTCGATATGCAGAGTTTGTTTCATGTATTTCGGGATCAGCGCGCTCACAAAGGGTTTGATGGTCGGCATCAGCGAACGGTTTCGAGGCACCTTCACCGTC
Organism: uncultured Chlorobiales bacterium; assembly: GCA_903901395.1. Taxonomy (GTDB): domain Bacteria; phylum Bacteroidota; class Chlorobiia; order Chlorobiales; family Chlorobiaceae; genus Chlorobaculum. The sequence continues at coordinate 2,043 of CAIUQW010000212.1, forward strand.
AGTGGGCCGACCGTCGAGCTGATGGTTCGTTCTGGCAGATACCCGTTTCTGACCACGGCAGCTTTGCCATCAGCGGTCTTGATCTGCCGATACGGCTCCATGGACGCCGAAATTTCGGCTCCCATCGCTAGGGCGATCAACTGTTGTGCTGCAAACCTGGCCAATGCTTCAAAGCCAGCCCCTTTGCCGGGAAGTTCGAGTATCGATGAGGTTTCTGTCAACATCTGCTGTGCTCCTTGTGTTTTTCCTCAAGGTCGCACTTGTCGCCGATCTTTCGGCTATCCCTTCAAACACAACTATTGAAAATAACTCGCTGGTGCCTGCATCGTTGACAAGTACGCGAAAAACGAGGTCTCCAACCAGGATTCGGAAACAGCAGGGCAGCCACAAGGCAGCTGCATAATCAATCGGCGGGTTACCATCTTAAACTCGACCCGATTCTGTCTGATACCCGGGGGCCACTTCACCTGTGGAGCCTGTATAGTTGAACAGTATCAGATGAAGAAAGAGCGAAAAGAAGCGTTGAATGAAACAAAGGAGCAGCGCCTTCCCGCTGCATAAACAGCCAGTTACCAACGAAACTCGGCCACTTTTTGTCTATTGGGTGAGATTCACTTCAATTCACTTCACTGCCACAACAATTGATCTCGCCTTCGACCATAAACAAAAAAAAGGCAAGCCCTCGTACTGACGGACCTGCCTAATTGGTTGTAATTTGTGGAGATGGCGGGACTTGAACCCGCGTCCAAAACATTGCTCGATGCAGTCACCACACTCATCTCTGGTGGTTGGGTTTTCGTGGTCCGATTACACCGCCAGCAGCGTTCGTCCCCTTATCCCGAGTTTGTACCCGCACACCCCCTCGGGCTTGAATGTACGGAGCTTACTTGCGCGAACCCGAAGGCTCAAGCGCGGATTATGCCATCCGGCGGCTTCAGAGTAAGCGCATTCACCGCTGGACGATGGCGTCTAAGTTAACTTCTGTTAATCAGGCAGCCATTGCATACGAATAATCGTCTGCATCTATTGGTACATAGACTTGTTTAACGAGTCCGTCCATGCTGAAACTCGGAGTGCAACGACATCTCACACCTGTCCTGTCGATAG
>CAIUQW010000213.1 GCA_903901395.1 uncultured Chlorobiales bacterium
CGGATGGAATCCATACGATGCGGCGAAGATGGAGAATCTCGGCTATGGCCGCGTCAGGAACGTCATCACCAACATGATGCTCGAGCTCATGGCCGCGCCGAACGGCCCGACCGGCGGCAAAATCGTGCGTCCCTCCGACAAGAAAGAGGTCAAGAAGGTGCTCTTCGTGCAGTGCGCCGGTTCGAGAGACCAGAATCATCTCAACTACTGCTCGGCGATCTGCTGCATGGCGTCGCTCAAGCAGGCCACCTACGTCCGCGAGCGCATTCCCGACTCGAAGGTGGTCGTGGCCTATATCGATCTTCGCGCCCCCGGCAAGTACGAGGAGTTCCTGAACAAGGTGCAGTCGGACGCGAATATCAAGCTGGTCAAGGGCAAGGTTGCCAAGATCGAGGAGGATCTTTCGACCGGCGGCGTCATTGTTGAATTCGAGGATGTCGAGGGCGGCGGCAAGGTGCATGAGCGCGCCGACATGGTCGTGCTCGCCACCGGCATGGAGCCTTCGGTCAAGACGCAAGCCATGTTGAGTTTCGAGGAGAACGGCTTCATCAACGGCGGAACTGCCGCCGGAATCTACTCGACCGGCGTGGCCAAGAGGCCGTCCGATGTGACCACATCCATCCAGGATGCGACCGGCATGGCATTGAAAAGCATTCAAAGTCTCGTGAGGAGTTAAACTATGGCTGATGATAAAAAAATAGGAGTATACCTCTGTACCGACTGCGGGATCGGAGAGGCGCTGAATGTGGATCAACTCGAAGCGGTAGCCAAGAAGGAGTTCAAGGTTCCCGTTTGCAAAAAGCATCCAAACCTGTGCAGCAACGAGGGCGTCCAGCTGATCAAGGACGATCTCAACAGCGAAGAGGTCAACAAGATCGTCATCGCTGCTTGCTCGCCGAGGGTCAACACCGAGGTGTTCAATTTCGATCCGCTCAAGTATGTCACCGAAAGGGTCAATCTGCGCGAGCAGGTGGTCTGGACGATGCCGAAGGGCGAGGATAAAGAGGGCAGCCAGATGATGGCTGACGACTACCTCAGGATGGGTATCACCCGAATTCAGAAGTCGTCGGTGCCTGAGCCGAAGATCGCCGACGTGAACCGCACCGTGCTGGTTGTCGGTGGCGGCGTGACCGGTCTGACCGCCGCGCTCGAAGCCTCGCAGGCAGGCTACAAGGCGGTGATTGTCGAAAAAGCGCAGGAGCTTGGCGGCTGGGCAAAGAAGATGCATCGCGTCTTCCCGACCAAGCCACCGTTCGCCGAGATCGAACAGCCGGCTATCGGCAACAAGATCGACGCGGTCAAAAAAGATGGCAACATCACCGTTCATACCGGCTCGACCATCGCCTCCATCGAAGGCGGCCCCGGCGCATACAAGGTGACCATCGACAAGAGCGGCTCGCAGGAGAGCTTCGACGCAGGTTCCATCGTGCTCGCCGCAGGCTGGAAGCCTTACGATGCCCAGAAACTCGGCCATCTCGGCTACGGCAAGCATCGCAACGTCGTGACCAACCTCGAATTCGAGCAGAACGTCGCCAAAACCAATGGCAAGGTGACCCGTCCCTCCGACGGCAAACCGGCAAAGAACGTGGTCTTCCTCCAGTGCGCCGGTCAGCGTGACAAGGATCACGTGCCTTACTGCTCGACCGTTTGCTGCAACGTTTCGCTCAAGCAGGCAAAATACGTTCGCGAGTCAGATCCCGACGCGGGCGCGTTCATCGTCTATAAAGACATGCGCACCGTCGGTCTGTACGAAAACTTCTACAAGAACGCGCAGGATGACGAGGGCATTTTCCTCACCAAGGGTGA
>CAIUQW010000214.1 GCA_903901395.1 uncultured Chlorobiales bacterium
ACCGTGCAGCACAATGCCGAGCCACTTGATGTACTGCCCCGTCAGCGGATCGTTCAGGCCGTACTGCTGGCGAATCTGCTCGGCGACGTTGGTGCTGATGCCCGGCTGGATGAAAAACGCCGCCGGATCGCCCGGCGCGAGCCGGATGATGAAGAAGGTCAGGGTCAGCACCCCGAAGATAAGTGGCACGGCGATCAGCAGCCGTTTGAGAATATACCTGAGCATCGATTCAGTGCGTAACGGACGGTCTCAGCGTCCAATCGTCAACGTTGTAGAAAGCTCCCGAGATATTGAGCTTCGCCCCCTGGATCCGCTTGTTGAAGCCATGCGTCTCCCTGATCCAGTAAAGGAAGGTGATCGGCTGCTGCTCGTGCAGAATCTTCTGGTACTCGACCCAGTATGGCCGCGCGTCCTCGGTTTTCATCTTGTTCTTGGCAAGCTCGCAGAGCTGGTCGATCCTCGGATTGATGAAGCCGGGGAAGTTGAAGCGGCTTTTTTTGAGATCGGAACCCCAGACATCGAGCGGATCGATTTCAAGCCCGATGGCCCAGCCCGCCATCCACGCGCCAAGTTTGCGCTCCTGAAGATTCTGGAAGAAGACGTTGGTCTCCTGCATCTCGATCTTGCACTCGATACCAACCTCGCGGAGATTCTGCTGGATGATCGTGCAGGCGTAATTGCGACGTGCGTTTCCGGCGTTGGTGCAGAGCACGAAGCTGAAACGCTTGCCTTGCTTCTGACGGATGCCGTCCGGGCCGGGCGTCCATCCCGCCTCGTCGAGCAGCTTTGCCGCCTGAGCGGGATCGTAACCGTACGGCTTGATCGAATCGTCATAAGCCCACTTCAGCGACGGCGAAATATCGGTTTTGGCGATGACGCCGTACTCGCCGAGATAGCCGTCGATGATCGATTGCCGGTCGATGGCAAGCGTCAGCGCGCGGCGCACAGCGGGATCGCCGAAGAGCGGGTGCGGACGAACCTTGCCGCTCTTGTTGTAATACTCGCCGTCGATGTTCTGCCAGCCGACATAGTCGTAAACCCGCAGACCGATGGTCTGAATATCGACGTTGGGATTGGCCTTCCGCAAGGCGGCGAAATCCTCCGGCTTGACATTCTCGACCACATCGACGTCACCCGTCTGAAGCTGCGCGAGACGGACGGTGTAGTCGGGAATCACGCGGTAGATGATGCGCTTGATGTTACCCGGCTTGGGCAGATTGCAGCTTGCGCTGGACGAGAGCGTCAGCGACTGCTGCTTATTCCACTCCGCGAGGCGGTACGGCCCCGCGCCGACGGGCCGCTGGTTGAGCTTCGACTCGCGGAACTCCTCCGGCTTCACGCTCTTCCAGAGATGCTCCGGCATCGGCGTCATCGAGGTGTGGAACAGGGCGAGACGCTCCGGCACCGGCTTGTAGAAATGAAAAATCAGCGTGGTGTCGTTCGGCGTTTCGATTGCCTTGTCAAAGTCCACGGCACCTTTGTCCGCTCCGACCAGCTCGGCGAGAGACTGCTGGCGCGGACTGGCGATCACCGGATTGCCGTAGAGTTTATAGGCGAACTTGAAATCGCGCGACGTGATCGGCTGGCCATCAGCCCACTTCGCGTCGCTGCGCAGGATGTAGGTGATGGAGCGATTGTCGGGCGACATCGTCCACGTGCGGGCCAGCGCTCCCTTCGGCGATTTCTCCTCCGGCCCGGATGAAGGGAGGAATCGCTTTTCAAGCGCGAGGTAGTTCATGAGGCCGGTTTTGGTGTCGAACTCGCCCTGAAGCAGGCCGGGATAGATGAGGCCCGTGATCTCGCTCGACGTGAGCGAAGCGCCGATGACCGGATTGAGGTAATCCGCATCGCCCAACATGCCGACTACCAGCGTGGTGTCGCGGGCCGCACCCGACAGCGCTCCGCCCTTTCCGTCATGTTTCGAGCAGGCGGTGAGAAGGGTCAGCGCCGCAAGCAGCGAGATCGAGAAAAGCCGGGAGAAGCGTTTATTCGTTTTCATCGTCATGATCTTCGGAACAGTTTGACGGAGCGGGCGCTTCGGCGCGATCCCTGTTGATAACGTTTTTGATTCTTTCGGTCAGCGCTTCTGCAGGCACATACCCGGCATAGCGCTTGAGCAGGAAGTTCAGGGCAACCACTTCGATGATGACCGTGATGTTCTTGCCGGGGAAGATCGGAAGCTGCACCAGCGGCAGATCGACGCCAAGCAGTTTCACTGTTTTCTGATCGAGTCCCAGCCGCTCGTATTCGGACTCCTTGCTCCATTCGAGCAACTCGACCACCACCTGCACATCCTTGGCATCCCGAATAGCCCTGATACCGAAGTTGGCCCGGACATCGACAACGCCGAGGCCGCGAATCTCCATGAAGTGGTCGATGATGTTATTGCGCGAAGCGACGAGAGCGTTGGTCTCCCCCCGGCGTTTGACCACCACGACATCGTCAGCCACGAGACCATGCCCGCGTTCGACCAGATCGAGCGCCACCTCCGACTTGCCGAGACCGCTTTTGCCGGTCAGGAGCACCCCGACACCGTACACATCGACCATCGAGCCGTGGTACTGCTGGTAGAGCGAAAACTCCGCATCGAGAAAATCGGTAATGTGATAGATGGCCTTCGTCGAGGAGCAGCGAGTGACGTACACCGGAATTCCGGCGCTGGTGGCCATATCGAGCAGTTCGGGTTCAAGCTTGTTATTGCTGGTCAGAATGATGCAGGGTATTCTGAACTTGACGAAATTGGCGAACGCCTTCCTCCGCTCTTCAGGATCGAGATGGTTAAGAAAGCGAGTTTCGGTATTGCCGAGAATCTGGACCCGCTTGTAAGTGAACAGTTTGGTAAATCCCGCAATGGCAAGCCCCGGACGGTGGAGATCGCGCTCGGGAATGCGCCTTTGCTGCGCATCGACATTGTTGAGCGGCCTGAACCTGACATCGGATCGCTTCTGGATGTTCTCAAAAAAATAGGCGACCGTGATCGATCGCTTCTTCAGGCCCTTCTGGTCAAAATTCATGCTCGGCGGATCATGGTTTTCGGAAAGTCCCATACCGTAACAGGGTCAGCATGCTGACCCTGTTACAATGACCTATTTCAGATGTTCTTTTGCTTTTCCTTCAGTTTTTTGAGCTGTTTCTCCAGGGCGGCGATACAGTTGTCAATCGCCTGTTCATAGGTTGGAGCCGATTCCCTGGCCACGAAATCGTGCTGCGGCACATGAAGCGTGATTTCAGCCAGTTTGTTCTGCTCATGATCATTTTTCTGATGATCGAGAATGACATGGCAACTGAGCGCACCGGCGTAAAACCGTGAAAGCCCCGAAGCCGCGTCACGCGCGTAATCTTCAATACTTCCGTGATTGTTGGAATGACGAAGAGTAACCTTGACGGTAACCGCATCACTGGTAACTGATTTTGTCATACCTGCCTCCATTGAAAGAGTTGGAATACTTTAAAAGAACTGTACCGGCATCGAATCGCGCCCGTCTGATGGTCGCTGACCGGTAATTACAGAAAATCAGGCTCTCGGATGGGCTTTTGCATAAGCATCCTTCAGCCTGTTGAAAGTGACATGGGTGTACAGCTCCGTGGTTGTCAGACTGCTGTGGCCCAGCATCTCGCTGACGCTTTTCAGATCCGCACCGCCGTTGAGCATATGCGTTGCAAAGGTGTGACGGAGCATGTGGGGATTTTTCCTTTCCGATTCGGTAACCGGCGAGAGATACCTTTTTGTCATTCTCTGCACAAGCATGGGATATATCTGTCTGCCTTTTGCCGTGACGAACACATGAGAAGATTCAGCGGCACCCTCTCCTGATATTCTAAAGAAGTTTCGTCTTACTTCAAAATAATTTCTGAGCGCCTCGGCGGCAGGCTCTCCAAGAGGTACGATGCGCTGTTTTCGCCCCTTTCCAGTCACTTTCAGATAGCCATGCGCGAGATCGACATCGGCGATTTCCAGGCCGGTCACTTCGGAGAGGCGAAGGCCGCAGCCGTAAAGCACTTCGAGCACCGCACGGTCTCGAGCCAGCTCGAACGCCTGCTCTTCAGCTTTGCGTCGATCCTCCTCTCCGGCGCTTTTGGCATCCGGCGGCATGAACTGATCGAAAAGCCGTGACGCCTCCTCTTCACTCAGGAAATCAGGCATTTTGCGATCAAGTCTCGGCGTCATCACCAGCGAAAGTGGCGAACGCTCGATCTTTCCGCTGTCGAGCAGATAGCGGTAAAAGCTCTTGATCGAGGCGAGCTTGCGGGCAATCGAGCGGGGCTTGACGCCGCTGTCGAAGAGGTGACCCATGAAACGCCGCACATCGGGCACCTCGACCAGCTCGGGATCGACGGCGGAAAGAGCGTCGAGTTTCGCTTCGTCCTTCAGGAATTCAAAAAACTGAAGCAGGTCGGTCGTGTAGGCCATCACGGTTTTGGGTGACACGTTACGGGCCGATACGAGATAGGCGAGAAACGCATCGAGCCAGCGGCAACCGGCTACCTCTTTTCTGGCGATTTTTGCAGGGATGCCGCTCTTCATGAGATCGCGAGGCTGACGAGGCGTTCTCTCTCTTTGATGTAATACAACCGGCTGTCTTTTATGAGAAAACTGTTGAAAACCGGCGTCTGTTCCCCGGAAGCCATTTGATCTTCATGAATAAGCCGGTCGCCTTCGGTGACGGCGAGCGTGGCCTTCCAGCCGGGAACCCCCTCCGCACCGATCTCGATCCGGTGGCGCACCGTGACGCTCGACGCGCCGAGGCCGATACGCTCGACGTGACCCAGCTCATCGAAGGCGGCGTCGGGAAGCAGAATTCGCTGCCGCTCCTCCTCGCTCTCCGCCAAGTCGCGAAGCTGGTTGGGGCGCTCGTGCGCCGTGCCGAGATGCTCGATTTCGCGGCCCGTCAGCGGATCGAGCAGAAAGTAGTCGCGCTCGGGAAAACCCGCGAAAACGATTGAGCGGTACGCGAGCACAGCGTCGCCGAGATTGGCCATGAAGGCGAGATCGGGACGGCTCCAGGCGAGGCGGTTCCGCGGCAGATCGAGCGCCCAGATGCCCAGATGCTCCGGGCTTCCCGGCTGAAAGGCGTGGCAGAAAAGCAGACCGCCGTGCACCGATTCGAGGCCGATCATCCAGCCATCGCCAACCGGAGCCGTGAGTTCGCCCTCCGAAATCAGCGTGAAATCGTCTCGCAGCACGCGCCCCGTGGCAGAGTCGAGGCAGAAGAACGACGCTTTGCGCTCCTGCGGAAAACGCTTGAGGCCCATCACCGCATAGTCGCTGAACATCAGTTGCCAGACAATCGCACCGTCGCCGCCGCTCCACGACCATGTTTTAACGTCGCCGGACTGAAGCGGACGATCTCCCGAAGTTACTGTACTCATGCTGTCATCCGCTGAAGTTTGTAGATCGTGACCGCCACCGTCTGGTCGCCCTCGGCGTCGAACATGCGCGTCTCGGTGATGCGGAATCCGTTCTCGTGCACCAGTTCGAGAAATTGCTCGGCCAGCCGCCGCCTCGGATCGGCGATAAAGGCCGCTCCGCCGGGAGCGAGCAGCGCGTCGATGGCCGTGACGATGGGCAGCAGATTGACGCGCTCGTAAAGCACGTCGGCGGCGATGATGGCGTCGAACTTCTCGTCGCCTTTGACGAGTCGCCAGTCGAGGCGGGCGGTATCGAGCGCGACGCGGTTGCGCATGGCGTTCCAGGCGACGAACCGCAGCGCCTCGGTCGAGTAATCGGTGCAAAGCACGCGAGCGCCGCTCTTGGCGGCGGCGATGCTCGCCATGCCGACCCCGGCTCCGAGTTCGAGCACCGACTTACCCGCCAGCTCGCCCCGCTCCATGATCTGGCGCGAAAGCGTCACGGCGGCTGGCCAGATTTCCGCCCAGTAGGGCATCTGCTCGTCCTTCAGGAACTCCTCGGGCGAAATTCTGTCGAGCAGCGCGTAGCTGTCGAGCACGCTCAGAAAGGTGAAATCGCTCTCGCCAAAACGGTGCGCGACCTCGCGCAAATCGTATTCGACAGCAAGCTCCGCGCGAAGGCGCGTCAGTTCATCGTCGATGGCCGCATCCGAACGCCCGGCCACCGGCACGGTAAATCTCTCAAAAGGCATGTATTAACAATCAAGGTTGTAAATATCGTCACGAATGTAATGAAAATGACGGCTGTTTTCTATTTTGCAGCGCTCATGAACCATCACTTCAACCCACCCGGCAATACCCATGAACAAAGAGATCATCGAAGTATTCGACAACACCTTTCCCCACAGGGACTACACCATCGAGATCGTCAATCCCGAATTCACCTCGGTCTGCCCCAAAACCGGCCTGCCTGACTTTGGCACCATCACCATCAACTACGTGCCCGACAAAAGCTGCATTGAGCTGAAGTCTCTCAAATATTACTTCCTCGACTTCCGCAACGCCGGAATTTTCTACGAGAACATCACCAACCGGATTCTCGACGATCTGGTCGAAACCTGCAAGCCGAGAAGAATGACCGTCAAAGCCGAGTGGAACGCCCGGGGCGGCATCACCGAAACCGTTACCGTCAGCTACAGCGCCAGCCAGCAGTAACCCTCACAATGCAGAACGCCCCGGATTTCCGGGGCGCTTGCTGAGATCGAATCTCCGATGTGAATTCCCTGCGGAATCAGAACTTTTCGTAGAGCCAGATGCCGATGGTCTTGGCGTCGTCGTCGCTGATGCCCGATCCGGGGAAGCCCTGCATACGTTTGACGATCAGGTTGACCTGGCCGGTTTTCTTGTACTTGGTACGGAACAGGTCGGATACGGAATCAAGCGTATGGCACTTGTTGCAACGGGTGTCGACCAACTGCTTGGCTGCATTGAAATCGAACCCTGCCGGGGCCGGAGGAACGTCGCTCGTCGCTGCGGGCTTGTCGAGGAACTCTTTCAGTTCGGCAGTCGTGCGGATGTACTTGCCATCCACGGTGGTGGTGCGTCCTTTCTCCCAGTAAACCCTGAGGCTGAAAAACATCACCATGACGATAACAAAGATGCTCAGCGGGAAGCTCAGGAACCACTTGTCGCTGATAGCGCCGGACATTTTGCCGATGCCCATGATAACCAGAGAAGCGCAGAAAATGAGAAGAAACCATCCCATGAACGACCTCAGCGGAGTAAGGAGGGCGGAATGATTCGGTGCCGGAATGTAACCGGTCAGGAATGATACGGAGAAGAACAGCGCTCCCATTAAGACAGCCCCGCCTATCGCGAGCGCAATAAGCTTACCGTTTGAATTTTTTTCCATGACAGGTAATGGATTTGGTGTTAGCCGCTTGCAAGAATTTATTGTGAAAGATAAACATTATTGACAAAGAGGGCAAACATTTAAGCCTAAAAAGCGTCAAACATTACCGATAATCCCGGACGCACGGGATTTGCCATTTTGGTTGAAGCCGCGCGGAACTTATGTTTCAACGTTGCACCAGCTTTTGTCCAACCAGGAGTCCTTCATCGCATGATTACCTCAACGACCAGCGTCGTCGATTTCGACAAAGCCTCGCTTGATTTCCAGTATCTGCTCGACTGCTTCATCGAAGTGTTGCAGGAGCTTGGTCAGGAAACGCTCGCCCAGCATCTTCACGGTGAGAACAAGGCGCGGATAGGGGAATTTGACCGCGCGGAACGCGCCATCCAGGCGTGGTCTATCGTCTTCCAGCTCTTGAACATGGCCGAGGAGAACTCCGCCGCGCAGTACCGCCGCTGCATCGAATCGAACGATGGAGTCGAATCGCTCAGCGGTCTCTGGGGCGAAGCGCTCCGCCACCTGAAAAGCCTCGGCGTCACCGAAGCCGAGATCGCGGCGGAGCTGCCCGAAATCGAGGTCGAGCCGACGCTCACGGCGCATCCGACCGAAGCCAAGCGCCGCACCGTGCTCGAACAGCACCGCGAACTATACCTCCTCTTGGTCAAGCGCGAGAACCGCATGTGGACGCCCGCCGAGCGCGACAAAATCCGCGCTGACATCAAGCTGGTGCTCGAACGGCTCTGGCGCACCGGCGAAATTCTGTTCGAAAAGCCTGAGGTGAGTTCCGAACGGCAGAATGTGCTGCACTATCTGCACTCGATCTTCCCGGACGTGCTGCCCATTCTCGACAACCGTCTCGAAAAAGCGTGGGCCGTGGCCGGATTCGATCCCGCCACCACCGCCGATCCGCGCAATCTGCCGCGCCTCAGCTTCGGAAGCTGGGTCGGCGGCGACCGCGACGGCCACCCGCTCGTAACCGCCCAGACCACGCAGGAGACGCTCCGGGAGATGCGCGGCCACGCGCTACGGCTCGTCCGTTGCAAACTTCAGCAGCTCGCCTCGAAGCTCAGCCTCTCGGGGCGCTTCCAGTCTCCATCGGGCGCGATGGAGGAGCGCATGGAGACGTTGCGCCAGAAGCTCGGTGCCGAAGGAATGGCGGCGTTCGAGCGAAACCTGCACGAACCGTGGCGGCAGTTCGTCAATCTCATGATCGAGGCCCTGCCGGACACTGAGGCGTCGCGAGCTGACGGCACGGCGGAGTCCGGGTGCTCTGCTTACCGCCGCCACACCGAGCTGCTCGCCGACCTTGAGCTGATGATGACCTCGCTCTCGGCCATCGATGCGCGGAACATCGCTCTTGGCGACGTCGCGCCAGTCTATCGCATCGTGCAGACCTTCGGCTTCCACCTCGGCAGACTCGACATCCGCCAGAACAGTCGCTTCCACGATTTCGCCCTTTCGCAGCTCATGACAGCGGCGGGCCTCGACGGCAAAGGCTTTCCCGAGTGGAGCGAAGAGGCCCGCATGGAGCTGCTCGAACGGGAACTGCTCTCGCCGCGCCCCTTCACCCACCCCGACATGCACGCCGGGCCGGAAGCCGAAACCGTGCTCGCCTGCTATCGGGTAATTTTCGACCACTATCGGCAGTTTGGCCCGGACGGCATCGGCTCGCTGATTGTCAGCATGACGCGCAATGTCTCTGATCTGCTCGTCATCTACCTGCTCGCCCGCGAGGTCGGCCTCATGGTGCCGCACGGCGACGGCGACGCCTGCCCGATTCCGGTGGTGCCGCTCTTCGAGACCATCGACGACCTCGAACGCAGCCACGAGATTCTCGACCGCTTCCTCTCGCATCCGGTCACGCGCCGCAGCATCGCGTTGCAGCAGGAGCTGCACGAACGAAAAAAACCGGCGCAACAAGTGATGGTCGGCTACAGCGACAGCAACAAGGATGGCGGCATCGTCGCGAGCCTCTGGAGCCTCTACCGCGCCGAGGAGCGCCTGATCGAAGCGGGACGAAAGCATGGCGTCGATATTCTCTTTTTCCACGGACGCGGCGGCAGCATCAGCCGCGGCGCTGGGCCGACCCACCGCTTCATCCGCGCGCAGCCACACGGCTCGCTCGACGCCGGACTCCGCGTCACCGAACAGGGCGAAACCATCGCACAGAAATACGCCAACCGCATCAGCGCGGCGTATAATCTCGAACTTTTCCTGGCCGGAGTCGCCGAAGCGCGCCTCGACCACCGCAAGGAGGGCTACCGCCGCCACCCGAACGAGCAGGCGATGGACCTGCTCGCCCGCAGCAGCAACAAAGCCTACCGGCAGCTCATCGAAACCGACGGTCTGCTCGACTTCTTCCGCCAGGCCACGCCGATCGACATCATCGAATCGAGCCGCATCGGCTCCCGCCCGTCGCGCCGCACGGGACGGCAAAGCCTCGAAGACCTCCGCGCCATTCCGTGGGTTTTCAGCTGGAACCAGGCCCGCTTCGCCATCTCCGGATGGTACGGCGCGGGTACGGCGCTCGAAGAGCTGCGCGTCACCGACCCCGCCACATTCGAGGTGATGCGCCAAAGCGACTTCTCCTGGGCGCCCTTCCACTATATTATTAACAACATCGCCACGAGCATCCTCTCGGTCGATCCCTGGATCATGGAGCAATACGCCGCGCTGGTGGAGGATCGAATCATCCGAGAAAACCTCCTCGGCATGATCCAGGCGGAATATCTCCGCACGATGCGCCTGCTCGACTTGCTCTACGGCGGCCCACTCCGCGAGAAACACTTCAACGTCGCCCGCTTCATCGAAACCCGCCAAGAAGGCCTCGGCAAACTCCACCGCTTACAGATCGACCTCCTCAAAAGCTGGCGAACCGCCAAAGCCTCAAACGACGAACAGCAAGCCGACGCGCTGTTGCCAGAATTGCTGCTCACGGTGAATGCGATTTCAGGAGGATTATGAGCTACAGGCTAATAAAATAACTACATTATACCTTGTCAATATTATCAATATAATCCTGCGTTAATTCGACGCTTTCCTGTTCAATCCTGTCAAAACGTTTTTCATACTTATCTATATTTTTACAATTTTTTTTATTATGATCCGAACAATAAAAAAACTTTGTTTTTGTCATTTTATCTTTTTCGTAATGAGGTAAAAATAATAACCGCTCATCTCCTTTCTTCATGAGGCCAAAATTTTCATAAGTCGTACCATCAAACGCATCTTTATCTTTATCTATTATTTTTAAATCTATATTCTTGTCATTTCTTTTTTTTGCCTCGTTTAAAAAAGCCTGAAGAACTTTTTTCAAAAGCAACTTATATTCATTATCATAATCATGGCTCACAACAAATATTCTTTTTATTTGGGCACCAACATTCGCCGCAACAATATTAGCTTCAAAATAATTTGAATTATTTCCGCCCTCAGTAATTTCATTCCAGAAACCACAATAAGTTACCGTCTTAAATTCTCCAGCCCCGCCCTCTAACTGTGACATATAGTCACAATAATATTTTATAATTTCCTTGTTAGGCTTTTCATTCCTCAATTCAAACTCACCATTGCATAATTCATCAATTCTTTTTGATACACGATCTATCTCATTTGCAGCCAAATTTCTCATCAAAGAATTTACCGGCACTTTAGATAGTCCATCTTTTATAGTTTTCACCATTTGGGCGACACTAGGCTCATACAATAAAAAACCATTATCCGACCTCAATTTATTAATTGTATCTAAGTTTTTCTTAACAAAATCCTTCCTAAACTTTTCCATGCCCTCAACACTAAAGTCATACTCAATCACATCCAAACTTCTGATATCATAAGGCAAATCAATAATATTATCTCTTTTTTTCTTTCCAGCACTATAAATCATACAAATAATATGTTTTCCAAGTGCGCTCGCATACCCCATCTCCCAAAGTACACTCGGCCTATAATGAGTCAAATCTGATATAATAAAATCAGCATCTTCTATCATTTTTTTTATAGCAACTATCTTCTCTTTTTTACTCTCATGAATCTCGTCTACCCGGACAACATCAATTGTTAAACCGCTTGCTTTCTCCATATCCTGTACCGCCAACCTTATCCCATAAGCATACACAAAAGAAAATGATTGCTCGAATGGCATAAAAACAAGACAAAATAACTTAGTAGCCATGCGATCCTCCCTTGCACTTTAAATCCTTTATAATTAAAAAAAACCAATATGACAAACGTGAAATATTCAGAAAGAAATTTATCTTAATCTAAACCAAAAAAACACAATGAAGAAAAATAAGCATAATTTATTAAATATTTTGAATAAATCCCAAGCGACTTTCACACAAACAAATCCATCTGACCAAACTGTTCAGCCTCAATTCTCCTGCGTCTTTCATCAAGTAATTCACCATCATATTTTCAGCAGTCAGAGCCACTGGTAACGGATGCTTTATAACCCAGATCATAAAGGACGTTCACGGCTGTCGCTAAAAGGCTTTGAATAGTCCCATGAAAATTGACATAACTGCCTTTGACGATTTCTGTGATGAAGCATCCCTGTCATCACTTCATACCAGAAAAAGCTGGATTCACCGTATTTTTTCGTATAATTAGGTATAAGCACTGGTCATTTCCCCTTATCCATTGTAACCGGCGCTGGCAATGGTCAACCCCTACTCATTGTCTCATATATGCTTACCAAACTCTGCGCTGCGGCGTTGCTTGGCATCGATGCCCTGAAGGTCGAAATTGAAACGAACGTTTCGGGCGGCTTGCCTGCCTTCACGGTGGTCGGGCTGCCGGACAGCGCGATCAAGGAGAGCCGCGAGCGCATCCTGACGGCTATCCGCAATTCCGGCTTCGAGTTACCGTCGAAGAAAATCACGGTCAACCTCGCGCCTGCCGATGTAAAGAAGGAGGGCACCTCGTTCGATCTTGGCATCGCCGTCGGGCTGCTCGGCTCGCTTGGAGAAATCAAGGGACAGTTCGAGGATATTGTCGTGCTTGGAGAGCTGGCGCTGGACGGGTCGGTGCGGCGCATCAGCGGCACCTTGCCGATGGCCGTGATGGCGGCGCGGGAGAATATCCGCTGGATGATCGTGCCCAAAATGAACGCGGCGGAGGCGGCGGTGCAGTCCACGATAGTCGATTCGAGGCTGATGGCCCTTGGTTCGCCGCGCAGGAGCCGGGCGATTCTGAGTTCGGTGAAAGTCTTGCCAGAGCGGGCCGCCTCACCCGTAATTTCCTGTTCGTGACTCTTCCAGCCAACTGGAGACTCATCGAGAGCATGAAACGTGACGCGGCTGACTGGCGGATTTTTGTTCTTTATCGCTTGCTCAACGTTTGCATCTCAGCGATTCATCGTTGAAATCAAAAGGAGATAGACGATGCCGACCGTCGACATCCGTTCATTCCTGAACTTGCGGCAGGAGGTTGAGAGAAACAAATCGACCTCCTGCTTGTCGACAGCCGACGTCTCCTGATAGCGCTTACACTGAATCGCCCAATAATCGCTTCTTGAGTCAGCGCCTCAACATCGATGCTTGTATTCTTGCCGCCGAAATCGTTGCAAACCGGAAACTCGTTCCAGAGTCAGATGCTCTTGAAGCGATAAACGTACTGCGGATCGGTTCCGAGCCACACTTGAATCAAACGCTCAAAGCGGTCGATTCTTGTTGCATTCGAAAAATACAGCGACGGCGAAAGGTTCAAAACACCCCGGTATAGCATGAATACCAGAGTTTGAAATTCACGAAGGACTCAGCCTTCTATGTACTGAATGTACCGCAAGTCACCGTTCAGCCGATAATCTGGATGAACACCTTCATCACCGCGTCGCACCATCGAAAATCATTCCATCAGGCCTCCACTCAGTAATCAGGTCGTATTTTACTGTATTCGAAATCGATAGCACCGATCACCATTTACGCCATAATGCCTTCGATTGTTCACTCTGGTTTTTCTCTTTTTCCTGGCGCTCCTGCTCGATACGCAATTGTTCCAACCTCAATTGCTGTTGCTGCAGCTGCAATAGTTGCGATTTGGACTCATATTCCCTCAAGGCATCCAGTGCACGTTTCCTCTCCTCTTCCTGACTGGGCGTATCAGCAAAAGCTTCACTTGTGAAGGCGGCGAGCCACCAGTTGGTACATCTGGCTTGACCACTTTTTTCCTGAGAGAAATTGGCTCGATCGGAGTTGATCGGATGAACACCTGCAGATTTCTGCGGCACATCTAAAACATTTTTCAAATTCTCCATCGCTTCTTTTGCATTACGGAGATCTTGGTCACGAAGTTTCAGTTGTTCTTTTACATTTAAAAGCTCTGCCTTCAGAGAAGAGTTGTCAGAAGTCATTTCCGATGACTGATCAATTGAATTGTTGCCTCCAAGTGCCAGGGAAAACAGAATTGCCGCAGCAATCGGAACGGTAATAACACATTGCTGTACGGTCGCTTTTTGCACCAGGCGCAGCTGATAAGTTGCAAGAAGCAATGAAAAAAGAAATGCAACATAGGGAACAACTTCCTGATTGTATCGCGCAAAAGCCTGACCAACCAGTATGACAATCGTCACCATGCCCCCAACTTGCAAGGGGCCATTTCCCATCAGCGATGAAGCAATATCCTGACCCTGTTTTTTTTGGTCAGAATCCGTTGTTTGAAGACTTTGTGACTCCGGCATGTTAACCTCCATTAATCTGTTTGTTTACATTCTTTCATACGAAATACAAGCAAACATCAACGCAAAGGTTCGACCGTGATCAAACTTACTGATATGATGTCATGCATTTCATCGTCGAAAAGAGCATGCCATCACGATCATTTAGGGGTCAAACAGTTTCAATATAAGAAATAAATGACGTAATTCTCAAAAATAAATAATCAACTGAAAATCAACCTTAGAAATCTCTTTACCAACGAGAGCTCAATAATCATATTTTCCATATATAACTAAGCCGCTTTGCATACATATCGACTAAACAATCGCTTCATTGTGTTTTTTATTTCCATAAAAAACTTCGCAACGACGTTTTAATGCGAATATTTTTTAATTCTTTCAGAAAAGCAGAATACCAAAGTATTCCAGCGTCTGATTTTTGTTAAGAGACTAATACGTATCATATAAAACGAATATCAATTAAATATAATTTATATCCATAAGCATATTTGCCTGAACAGTAATATTACTATCTGTACACGATGTTCAGACAAATCAAGTCCATTGATTGACATGGGATAACTTATTTTTTTAATAGCATTATTTACTCATTATTACTCCGGCAACTAAAGGTATCAATTATTGTTTCAGCGACATTCCCACCTGATGTCATTCTGATCCCGACTTGTCGGGAGAAGAATCAAGAACTCTATATTTCGCAATAAGATGGATTCTTCATTGCGCTTCGCTTCATTCAGAATGACAGAGTACTCTCCGAAATCTCTTTGCGATTTATCAACCACATATCGCCCCCAGTTCAACTGCAAGGGCTGAAATTCTTTGACTTTCTTGAAGGTTGGCTGCACCCCGTGCCGTTTTTCGGCATCGTCGTGGTCCAGAACGGTCGTGTCCAGGCCAAGCACAATGATCGACGGTTTGTGGTGTTTCAGCCGCCAGCGGAACACCTCCTGCAACAACTTGCGAATCTGAAAGAACCGGCAAAAAGAAAAGGCTGCAAAGAAGCGCTTGATTGCATGAGACGAAGCCAGCCGATCCGTACCGAGCAAGCTGACATACGTATCGTCGGCAGCCAGATGATCGAACCAGCTCAGATGGCGGCTCGTGCCGTCCATGAAGAAACTCAGCAACTACACGAATAACTCCGTGATTGGGAGTCCTTTGCCGCACTTGCGTATCGAGCCAGACAGGCGCGCGATAATCGGAAAGATCGCAATGTTGCGCAGATAGAGGGCAAACACGCTCAAGCCAGCTCTAACGGTCAACTGGTCGTTGCTCGGCAAGATTGCACTGATGTGCTGTTTATTTTTCTGTTCTCTCCGCTTATCTTTCCTGATAAAAGCATTCCACCTGTCGGGTTGTGTCGTTTTAAATAGTAATCTTCTTGTATACTCATTATAAATAACACGTCATCCCCTCGGTTGAGGGCTTTTTTTATCCCTTATCGTTCAGGTTAGGATACAGATAATTTGATTTAAATATCGGCAGAATGATCATCGAAACTCCTCAGAGAATCGAGCCATGTTACCGAGAGGCTCTCCTGCCTGATACCGCTAACCGGAGCACGACCCTCTTTGCGGCAGCAGCACGACTCCCCGACAGAACATCTCGAAATTCGGACAGATACCGTTAGAGACGGGTTTTCATTTATTACAAAATAATCGATTCCGATTTCGATATGAATAAATCAACGGTACCGTATCATCCATCAGTTTAAACATGACGTGAGTCATCTACAATGAGGTGATAAAACAAGTCAAATTAACTTGCTCTTATGAGCAAAGCTTAACGTTTTCAGGATGTCCCCAACCGTCTTATTCCTTTCGACACATTGGCCCGAAGGTTCGGAAATACAAAAAAAAGAGATAAACGAAATCAGCCATGTGGAACACGGCTGGATCGACAATATCGCTAATCGTGGATTGATCAACTATCAGAAGTACGAATTAAATGTCAAGAGGTTATAATGAAAGCAGAATCATGGGGCAGAAAGAGTCGTTAAATATTTCGTAACGAAAGCACCGTAGATTCATAAGATTAACCTGCGGTGCTTTGGCAAATATCGCTAGAACGCCAGCCATAATATCAATCCGACTCCTGCCGCTCCCGCCAGCACGACTCTCGCGCTACCGCCCGACGACGAGCCGCCGGTAGCCGCCGTTGCGGCCGCGACCGTCGTGAAGTGGAAGTTATCGGTACCAGCGTAGTGGTTGCTGGAATAATCCTGAATACTTCCATCAGAGAAGGTGACGTAATAACTCGTTCCGTCGGAAAAGTTGTTTGTCGGATCGATGGTCAGCGTGTCTCCGCTCACCACCAGGTGCGTGCTGTTCGCCACATTGAAACTCTCCACAATCGTTCCGGTTGCTGAACCTGAATAAATGTTTATAACACCGTTAGTGCCGAGATGAATCGCCTCGCTGAATGTAAGTATGATATTCGAATCAAGGACTATATTATTGCTTCCATTTAATGGCTTAAAAGATGTAATTACTGGCGCGTCAATATCCTTTGTTGTAAAATCATACGTTTCTGTACCCGCATAATTATTTCCTATTAAATCAACAACCACACCCCCTGGAATAGAAATGAAATAGTGAGTGCCACTTGCAAGATTTTGAGTTGGATCTATAACGAGTGTATTATCGGATATTGTCAAATTCGAACCAGAACTAACCGAATAAGACTCTACAACAGGGCCCATTATTGAGCCACTATGAATAGCTATGACGCCTGTGCCAGCAGCAATCGGCTCACTGAATGTAAGTATGATATTCGAATCGACAGCTATATTCTCACTTTCAATCGACGGCGAAAATGAAGTAATTACAGGTGGATCATCATAAAAAAAGGTAGTAGATAACCTTTGGACTGATACAGAATCAATATCAAAATAATATGTACTATTTGCTGATACAGACGCTACAGGAAAAATAGCAGAACTGTATGCATCAAGCCAAGATGAATCAGGTGCCCAGATATTAAGATGTAAAGCCATTGGTGTTGAAGGAATGTTCCCGTCTTGAGAACGAACAAGTTGACCATCAACAATCCAACGAACAGTATCTTTAAACCATTCGATTCTATAAGTATGAAAATCAGCAATATTTCCATTCAACGAATAATATTGTGGATGACCTGTTCCCAAAGGTTCATTAGCATAAATATTAGTCTGAATTTCGCCAGAATGATTTGTAACTGCTTCCCAATCTATTTCATCATGATTAGACCCAGAAATAGTTTTGTATCCAAACATGCCTGCGACAATTCCCGGCACAGGATTAACAAAATGCGCACTAATTTCAAAAGCAATTCCTCCCAAATTAAGAGAGTAATTTTCTTTTGTAATAGTTTCTGTTCCATAGAAAGAAAAACCAGAAGGATTGTATGTATCAAGCTGTAGATGCAAAAGCCCATTTGAGACCAATGGCAATGATTGGCGTTGTTGTGTTCTTCCATAATAAGATGGATTTGCATATAGCTGCCAATGATTATAGTCCCAATATGCCGAGTTCAAAGGGGCATCAAAATTATCAGATAATAATGTCGAAATTGTTGTTATTGAGGCTGTCATGACATAATCTCCGATATAAATTTTAAAAAAATCTACATATCAAGAAAACATTAGGTATCACAGACCTCATTTTTTCTAATAACGCTTAGAAAAATTAATTTCAAGAAATCATCATCAGAAAAAGAAATAAATAATAACACTTCAATACTTTTAATGGTGAATCAATTCTTTATATAGATACTGTTTATAAGCCGGGAAAAATTAATTATCCACGACGATTCAAAGCATCTGGCACTGCATGCCACCAACTTATTTGAAAAAACCGACGTTATATCGAAATTCAAATAAAAAAGCTACTGCACTAATGACGCTTGAAAAACTGAATGGGAAGGTTCTTCAACAGTAACTTACAAAACAAAACAAATAATACAAATCTTTTTTACGGCCATAATGCTCATGCCAACTTCAGTTCTGGCAATCCTTCGACAATTTCGACGGTTCTGAGACTGACGGTGAGGACACGAAGGAGAAGGTCGCGGATGTTGCTCGGATTTCAAGGTGGACTCCAGTTGTTGAGGTCGTTCGTGATGTTGCTCTGTTTGTCGGCTTTGGGCTGGTGGCGTTCCAAAATGATCAAAAAACCAAGCACCATCCTGACTACTATGATATCATTGCCGTCTTTCGACTCCTTTCTGTCACCCTCTTCGTTGTCATCAAAACTGTAGCCTCACCCCTGATGAGCATATGACTCAATGGATTTCACCGTATTTTCCGTATAATTAAGTGACAGTGGCGGTTAACCCCTGAATTTTTGTGACCGGCGCTGGCAATGGTCAACCCCTATTTATTGTTCCATATATGCTTACCAAACTCTGCGCGGCGGCGTTGCTTGGCATCGATGCCTTGAAGGTCGAGATTGAAACGAATGTTTCGGGCGGCTTGCCTGCCTTTACGGTGGTCGGGCTGCCGGACAGCGCGATCAAGGAGAGCCGCGAGCGCATTCTGACGGCTATCCGCAACTCCGGCTTCGAGTTACCGTCGAAGAAGATTACAGTTAACCTCGCGCCTGCGGACGTCAAGAAGGAGGGCACTTCGTTCGATCTCGGCATCGCCGTTGGGCTGCTCGGGTCGCTTGGAGAAATAAAAGGGCAGTTCGAGGATATTATCGTACTCGGCGAGCTGGCGCTCGACGGGTCGGTGCGGCGCATCAGCGGCACGCTTCCGATGGCCGTGATGGCGGCGCGGGAGAATATCCGCTGGATGATCGTGCCCAAAATGAACGCGGCGGAGGCGGCGGTGGCAATTTCGGCGACCGGCGCGGCGACACAGGTGTTCGGCGTCGAAACGCTCGTCGAGGCGGCGGGGCTGCTCAACGGCTCCATCGCCGCCGAACCGGTGAGCGTGAATGTGGCGGAACTGTTCGACTGCGAGCCGGAGTACCCGGTCGATTTCGCCGAGATCAAGGGACAGCTCGCCGCCAAAAAGGCCATCGAAATCGCGGCGGCGGGCGGGCACAACCTGCTCATGATCGGCCCGCCCGGCAGCGGCAAAACACTGCTCGCCAAGGCTATTCCAGGCATTCTGCCCCCGCTCGGCTTCGAGGAGTCGCTCGAAACGACCAAGATTTACTCGGTGTCGAGCATGCTCGAACGCAACCGCCCGCTCATGATCACGCGGCCCTTTCGCAATCCGCATCATACGAGCAGCAACGTCGCGCTTATTGGCGGCGGGGCGCAGGCCAAGCCGGGCGAGGTGAGTCTGGCGCACAACGGCGTGCTGTTCCTCGACGAGCTGCCGGAGTTCACTCGTAGCGCCCTCGAAGTGCTGCGCCAGCCGCTCGAAGATCGCGAGGTGACGGTGGCGCGAGCGGCGCTTTCGACGCGCTATCCGGCGGGCTTCATGCTGGTGGCCGCGATGAACCCGAGTCCCGCCGGGCCGCTCAAGGATCGCGACGGCCTGCCAACCGCCTCGCCCGAGCAGATTCGCCGCTACCTCTCCAAAATCTCCGGCCCGCTGCTCGACCGCATCGACATTCATATCGACGTGCCCAAGGTCGAAAACATCGAGCTGTTTTCGAACAATCTCGCCGAAAGCTCAAGCGCCATCCGCAAGCGGGTTATCGCCGCCCGCGCCCTCCAGCACGAGCGCTTCGCTTCGCTGCCGTCGCCGCGCATCTTCACCAACGCGCAGATGAGCTCGAAGCTGATCCGCAAGTTCTGCAAGCTCGACAAGGAGAGCGCCGAAAAGCTGATGGACGCCATGAACCGCCTCAACCTCTCGGCCCGTGCGCACGACCGCATTCTCAAGGTGAGCCGAACCATTGCCGACCTCAATGGCGTGGAGCATATCGAGATGAAGCACCTGGTGCAAGGCATCCAATACCGCAGCCTCGACCGCGAGTTCTGGAGTTTTTGAGGGGAAGATGGATTGGACGGATTGGACGGATCGGACAGGTCGGACGGATCGGACGTATCTGCTGAATCTGGCGGATCAGGGGAAATGCGCCTGAAATTGGAAGTTCATGGAAAAAGAGAGGGGCTGGCTATATTGGAGCCTATATGTTCTTTCTCGAACACATCCGATGATCCACATCAACTCATCCCATCCAAGCATGAACGCAAAAGGATCACTCCGGCAGACACTGCTGCTTGCCGGAGCACTTCTCGGCTCATCACCGGCCATGGCTGCCGAGCCAATCGAACAGAGGATCGCCAGCCTCGAAAAGGAGCTTGCCGAATTGAAGGCGCTGGTCAAAGCCCAGGCTGTGGCTCCATCCACATCACAGACGACTACCGCTCCCCAGACCGCCAACAAGCCGGAAGCCGCCTCTCCGGCAACCGTCACAGTCTCCTCGGGCGCGAAGCTTCAGTTTTACGGCTTCGCTCGTTTTGATGCGTCGTACGACACCGGGCGGATTACGCCGGGCAACATCGCGCTGTACGCCCCATCCGAAGCGACGGTCAACGACGACGCTGAATGGAACCTGACGGCAAGCGCGACGAGAGTCGGCATGAACCTCTCCGGTCCCGCTACCGAGACGATGAAGCTGACTGGCAACATCGAGTTCGATTTCCTGAGCGGCGCGACCGAAAACGCCTCGAACCCGCGCCTTCGCCACGGCTACCTGAAAGCGTACTGGCCAGCACGCGACTTCAG